>MGQQ01000160.1 GCA_001798855.1 Deltaproteobacteria bacterium RBG_16_49_23
AAATCGCGATCGAGATGACGGTACACGCGAAGGAAGCCAATTCCACGAACTACGCTCCCTACATCGCTCTTCCGGTGTTCATTGTCGGGCTCATCTTCGTCTGGCGTTCATTCTACACGATGAGAATACCGATAGAAGAAGCCGCTCAAAAACTGCCAACCATGGAGACAAAAGTCGCTCATTTCCATAAGTAGAAGCCTGGAGCGGCTGCCTACCGCAGGCAGGCATAAACCATATGTTAAAAGCCCTCACCTCGCAAGGGGTGGGGGCTTTTTTTATGGCCAATTCAAATCGAAGGCATCTCTTATCAATTCAACCTCCTCCCCTTCTTGTCCGAGGAGAATGGCCACCACATCAAACCTTGCCTTCACGTCTTCGAGTCGCTTCTCCTTTAAATAGTACAAGGCGACTTTGGAGAGCTGCCTTTGCTTTGAAGAAGTGACGGCCAGTTGAGGGGGACCAAAAAATGTGGAGGTCCGGGTCTTCACTTCGATGAAGGCCAGGGTATCCTTCTCTCTGGCAATGATGTCCATTTCACCCAATTTGCACACATAATTCTTTTCAATAAGATGATACCCTCTCTTCTTCAAAAATCGAAGGGCCACCTCCTCCCCTTTCGCGCCAAGCTCCTTCTTTTCTCTCCGTGGTCCGTGTCCGTGATTTGTGTCCGTAGCAAATCCCCCAGAAAATAAGCTTTATCGTAAAAAAATCCCCCTCCATCCCCCTTTTCCAAATGGGGAGTTGTTTCTCCTTATCTCCTTATCTCCCCATCTCCCTTTCTCCCTATCTCCCCATCATAGATACTCTTTTACGCCCCGGAAGGTTTTGCGGTGGAGTTCGCAGATGCCGAATGTCTCAATGGCCTTCCGATGCTCCTTTGTTCCGTAGCCTTTGTGTTTAGCAAAATTATATAGAGGATACTTCTCGTGGCACTCCAGCATCATGCGGTCCCGGGTCACCTTGGCGATGATGGAAGCTGCGGCAATGCAGTTACAAAGTTGGTCGCCCTTTCGAATTGGTTTCTGAGGAATGGGGAGGTTGAGACCGTGGGGACCGTCGATCAGGACAAAATCTGGAAGGGTGGGAAGGTTTCCAATCGCCAAGACCATGGCTCTTAGCGTGGCCTGAAGAATATTGAGGAGATCGATCTCCTCCTGCCCAATAATTCCAATCCCTACTCCCTGCGCTTCCGCAAGGATCGTTTCATAAAGATGCTCTCGCTTTTTTGATGAAATTTTTTTTGAATCAAAAAGCTTCTCTTTAATACCATCTTCAGGTAGGATGACAGCCGCGGCCACGACAGGCCCGGCGAGAGGGCCTCTTCCCACCTCATCCACACCGGCAACCCGCTGGTAGCCTCGTCCATAGTACAACTTTTCGAAGTAGTCCATGGGCTGGGCTGGAAGAAAAGGAAAAAGCATCAGAATTCCATCTGGAATGATGCGGCAATGGAATCATAAACCCAATATTCCATTCTTCCAGCATTCCAGTATTCCAATATTTTACTGGGTGGCTTGTTTCTTTTGGCCCCGGATCCTTGCCGCCTTGCCTTTCAGGCCCCTCAGATAGAAGAGCTTGGCCCTTCTCACCTTCCCGCGGCTGATGACATCGATCCGATCGATTCTGGGGGAATGCATGGGAAAAATCCTCTCCACCCCTATTCCGTAGGAGATCTTCCTCACGATGAAGGTCGACTTGATCCCTCCGGCCTTCCTGCCGATCACCACTCCTTCAAAGGGCTGGATTCTCTCCTTCTCTCCCTCGATGATCTTCACGTGGACCCGGACCGTATCCCCCACCTTAAATGGAGCGAGGTCCGTCCGGATCTGTTCCCTTTCAATCAACTCTAACGGATTCATTTTACTCTCCCTTCTATTCAATTGCGGAACCCCTCACCCTTTCCCTCTCCCCTCTGGGGAGAGGGCGGGGTGAGGGGGGCGTTCTCCTAACAGTCGGTCCAGGATGATGGCAACGGCTGAACGAACAGAGAGGTGATTATAACCTTTTCCTTCGATGGGTGCCAGCACATAGTCCGAACTCTCTTTCACTTCCTGGGTCAAACCCCATCCGGTCCCGAAGAGGAGGAAAAACGGGGTATCCCGGTCCTCCAGAAGTCTTTGCAAGCCTCCATAGCCGATGCATTCGGGATAGGAAGAGGCTCCTGTGGCAATCCGCTTCGCTTTCTTCTGATGAAGTCGTGAAATTTCATGATCCGCCTCATCAATGCTCCTGGATATCCGGACAAGGGAGAGAGATTCCTTTCTCGTGGGATTGTAAACCGAGCCCTCCCCCTGCTTCCAGTGGCTGATGATCCTCTCCACCAGTTGCACCTGGCTTTCAAGGGGAGTGATAATAAAGAAGGCCCCCAGTCCGAATGTCCGCGCACAGCGTGAAATATCGTGAATATCGAAGTTGGTCACAGCGGTCGTGACCACCTCTCCTCTTTTATCATAGACCGGATGGTGAACCAATCCTAAATAGAGGTTAGACGCCATTGCTCAGAAAATAGCTTCTTTAAATCCCTCCCCGCCTCCCTTTGCCAAAGGGAGGTGTAATTATCCCCCTTTGAAAAAGGGGGACTAAGGGGGATTTTCATTGTTGTGGGTGACGCTCCGTCAATAAACATTGTTTTTTGATATCTCTTCCAGGATCTTTTTATCTTCCTCAGAAAGAGAAGCTTTACTTAACAGATCCGGCCTTCTCATCCACGTTCGTCTGATTGCCTCTTTCCTTCTCCAGAGGGAGATCGCCTGATGATTTCCCGAAAGGAGGACTTCGGGAACCGCATGCCCCCTGAAATTTGCAGGCCGGGTATACTGGGGATATTCCAGCAAAGAGCCAAAGAAGGAATCTTCCTCGGCCGACCGGTCCGAACCCAGCACTCCGGGTAGAAGCCTTGAGACGGCATCGATCAAGACCATTGCGGCCAGTTCTCCTCCGGTCAGGACATAATCCCCGATCGATATCTCTTCATCGACGAAGAGCTCCCTCGCCCTCTCATCCACTCCCTCATATCGGCCGCAGAGAAGGACAAGATGGGATCGGGAGGAGAGTTCCCCGGCCACCTCCTGATTCAAAGGTTTTCCTTCAGGGGTCAGATAAATTGTCCAGGTAGAGGGATCTTCCGATTTCACCTGCTCAATGGCCCGGGCAATGGGCTCGGCTTTCATCACCATTCCCGGGCCCCCTCCATAGGGAGCATCATCGACGACCTGATGTTTATCCAGAGCAAAGTCCCGGATATTGATCGTTCTCACCTCGATCAACCCTTTTTCAATCGCTTTGGCCAGGATGCTCTCTTGCAAGGGAGAAGAAAACATGGCCGGGAAAAGGGTGAGGATGTCAAATCTCATCTTCATCCTCCCACAACCCCTCCATCCGGACAACCCTTATCACCCTTCTTTGACGGTCAATGCTCTGGACGACCTCTCCGGTTGCCGGCAGAAAGATTTCCCCCCTCTTTCCTTGGACGACATAGACATCATTGGCTCCCGTTGGAAAGATCTCCTTCACCGTGCCGATCCTTCTGCCCCTCTCTGTCTCCACCGCCATCCCCAGGATCTCGAACCAATAATACTCCCCTTCTTGGGGTTCGGGGAGGTCTTCTTTGCGAATGAAGATCTCCTTACCGATGAGACCCTCCGTTTCTTCGACCCTTTCGATCCCTTTCAATCTGAGGATGAGGCGTGGTGGTTGAAGAATGACTTCCAGGACTTCGTAGGATTCCGGTCTTCCCAGGCTGTCCTTGATGAAAATCTTCTGATGAAGAGGGAAGCGGTCGAGGCTTTCACCGAAATAAACTACTTTGATCTTCCCCATGACCCCATGGGGCTTCACCACCTTCCCGATCGGGCAAAGAGATTGCTCCATGGGTCGCTATTCGATGATTTCCAGGACAGAACGTTTACCCAGATTGGCAGAGGCTGCCCCCAGGATCACGCGGATGGCCCTTGCCGTTCTGCCTTGTTTTCCGATCACCTTCCCCAGATCATCCTTGGCTACGGAGAGCTCGATGACCGAGGTTCTTTCCCCTTCGATCTCAAAAACCCTGACCTGCTCCGGATGGTCGACCAATGCCTTGGCGATAAACTCAATCAACTCTTTCGTCGTCATCATCCCACCTCCAATTCGAGCAACCGTCCTTGGAGAGATCCTTTAAAAACCATCCTGTGGGAAAAGGCAATCTACTCTTTTTTACCCCGTTAGAAATAATGTCCCATTGCTCCCTCTGGGCCGGCGGCTGAAGTGGGGAAAATTTCTAACGGGGTTTACCTTCCGCCAACTTCTTCGTCACACCCGATCGAACCAGAAGCTGACGGACCGTCGGTGTGGGCTGAGCTCCCTTCCTCAGCCAGCCAATCGCCTTCTCTTCCTTAATTCGGACTTCTGCCGGATCTTTCCTGGGATCGTAAGTCCCTACCTGATCGATAAACCTTCCATCTCTGGGAGAACGACGGTCTGCAACCACAATCCGATAAAAAGGCTTCTTCTTCCCACCAAATCTCATCAATCTAATCGATACAGCCATGTTGTCTTGGATCACCTCCTTTGTTTAAAAATGGAATACTGGAATATTGGAATAATGGAATGATGGTCCAAAAATTACCTAACAGATTCTGAATTAAACCCATTGTTCCATTCTTCCATCATTCCACCCTTCCAGTAAACAGTTGTCTTTACGAAAAGAACGGTACCTGTCCTCTTCCTCTTCCCAATCCCTTTCCTCCCATTTTGGAAAACTGCTTCATCATCTTTCGGGCCTGGGCATACTGTTTTAAGAGTTGATTCACTTCCTGAACGGTTGTGCCGCTTCCCGTTGCAACCCTCAATCGCCGGCTCCCGTTGATGATCGTAAAATTGGCTCTTTCCTTGAGCGTCATGGAGTTGATGATGGCCTCCACCCTCCCCAGCTCCCTGTCATCCACCTGAAGACCTCCCATCCCTTTCATCTTTTTCGGCAGCCCGGGAATCATATTCAGGATCGATTCCAGCGATCCCATCTTCCGGATCTGCTGGAGCTGGTCCCGGAAATCCTCCAGCGTGAAGGTGTCCTTCCGGATCTTCTTCTCCAACTCTTTCGCCTTCTTTTCATCAAAGGTGGCTTCCGCCTTCTCGATCAGGGTCAGGACATCCCCCATGCCCAGAATTCTTGAAACCATCCGTTCGGGATGGAAGATTTCAAGGGCATCGAGCTTCTCCCCCACGCCGATGAATTTAATGGGCCTCTGCGTTACTGCTTTGACCGAAAGGGCCGCTCCTCCCCTGGCGTCCCCATCCATTTTGGTCAGGATGATTCCATCGATGCCCAACCGCTCATTAAAACTCTTTGCGATATTGACGGCATCCTGTCCGGTCATGGCGTCGGCGACGAAGAGAACCTCTTTCGGTTTGATCTGCGTTTTGATCTCTCTGAGTTCAAGCATCAATGCTTCATCGATATGAAGCCTTCCAGCCGTATCGATGAGCATCAGATCATATCCTCCTTTCAGCGCCGCATCCCTCGCCTTGAGGCAGATGTCGAGCGGCATCTGCGAGGGACCGGGCCGGTAGAAATCGACCTTCAGCTCCCCCCCTAATTTTTGCAACTGCTCGATGGCAGCCGGACGGTAAACATCCGCAGGAACGAGGTAAGGCCGTTTCTTCATCCCCTGGAAGTGGCGCGCCAGTTTGGCCGCCGTGGTCGTCTTTCCGCATCCGTGCAGGCCGACCAGCATGATTGGAACAGGAGGACTTCCCGTAAGTTGAATCCTCTGCTCCTGACCGCCCATCAGCGAGGTCATCTCCTCCTTCACGATCTTGATCAGTTGCTGGGCAGGGGTAAGGCTTCCCATCACCTCCTGACCGATGGCTCTCTTCTGGACAGACTGGATGAAATCCTTCACGACTTTGAAATTGACATCGGCTTCGAGGAGGGCCACCCTCACCTCCTTCAGGGCCTCCTGGATATTCTGCTCCGTTAACTTCCCGTGGCCTCGAAGTTTCTTAAAAACGGATTCTAATCTGGACGAAAGATTGTCAAACATACCTGAGCCCGAAAACTCCTAACCCGTTTACCCTATTGTTGCATTAAATTCGGCGCTTGGATTCATCAAACCCTTAACCATAGAGGCACAGCCGCTAAATCAATATGATCCACTGGATCACCCCAAGAGTGACCTTTGAAAGGTATTATCAAAGTGGCGAAAACCGCCTTTTTATGGTGGTATGCAGATGATTCAACCACACCTTTATGCAACAACAGGGTTCATTTTAATAATTTTTCTCCTGAATTGTCAAATTTCCCATTGGATTACAATCCCTTTACGATCTTCCATTTTCTCCCCTCTTTCTTTAAGAAGAGGGCCTCTTTTCCCGAATAGCGGTTCCTTTCCCCTGCCTTTTCCACCTCTAAATGAAACTGCTGAACCACTTCTGCGGTGCCTCTCTCAATGTGAATGGAACGGTCCCAGCTCACATATTCGATCCGGTCAAAATCCTTAAAGTATCCTCCTATCCGGCTCTGAAGGCGATCAAAGTCTTCGTCCCTGTCTCGATACTCTTTTGAAATGGATGAGAGATAGAGGGAGAAGTCTCTCTTCCGAAAAGCCTCTTCCCGCCGATTTAAGACCTGGATGATTTCTTCTTCAGAAGTCTGGCAGGCTGGAATGAATAAAAGGATGGAGATCAGAACGGGGAGCCAACTCATCATTTCGGCTTTTCAAATTCCCCGCCGGGAAGAACTCGCACCTTCCCTCTTCCTCCCGGCCCTCCTCTTACTTCCACTCGGTTCTTTTCGATATCGACGATGATCTCCTCCCCGGAGACCATATTCTCGCCTTCCCATACTTTCGGGTCGCCGGTCAAAATCACCTTCTGGTCCCGATTATAAAAGACCGCTTTCTGACAATTGGCGACCCGAAGCCCCTGCTGGATCTTCACATTCCCTCCGGCCACGACCCTCTCAACCCCCTTACCATCTCCAAACATCACGGCCTCCAGAGAATCGGAATAGATGACCATGTCCTTCTGCCGGGCCATCACATTTCCTTTGAAGACGATCCGGTTCTCTTTAGAAAAGGCCTCCACCCTGTCCGAAGTGATATCAATGGGCTCGGTTGTATCCCCCAATTTCACTTCCCTGGGTTCAGCGGGAATCTCTTTTTTCGACGTTCCCTTCTCTCTCGGTGAAGGGAACGGCAATGCCGCTACTTTCTCCTTCTCTTTTTTCTTCTGAGGTTCTTCCTTCAGCCCTTCTTTTCCTTTCGGCATTTCCCTGGTTTCAGGCGATACGGGAGGAGGCGGCAACGGCGCCATCCGCTTTTCATCCTCTGGTTTCACCTCTATCTTTACCTCCTCTTTCACCTCTGCTTTCGGAGAGGGTGAAAGGGAAGCGACGGGCTGTCTCTTTTCCTCTTCGTATTTGATCAGGGGGGGAGTCGCCTCTTCCCTCTTTTCAATGGGGGGAGGAGTGGGTGGGGTGGACCTTGTTTCAGCAGGAAGGGAAACCACCTTCTTCTCTTCCTTCTTTCCAACGGGAGGAGTGGGTTGGGCCCTGAATGGAACCGGCTGCCTTTCCTCTTCATCGAATTTGACCAGGGCAATCCTCTCTGATTCTCTTTCTGTTGCATCTGCCTTCTTCTTGGGTTCTTTGGCTTTAGCCTTGCGAAGGGCTGCTTTTTCCTTCATCCCCTGATCCAGGGTCGATTTCACCTCCCTGTAATGGGAGCTCTTCGGATATTCGTTGACAATCCGGATAAAGGGCCCTCTTGCCTTCTCCCATTGATCAAGTTCAAGGTAGCTCTTGCCCAAAAGAAAAAGAGTCTTATCCTCTTCGGCCCTCTTCGGAAACTTCTCCAGCAGTCCCTCCAGCCTGGAAGCGGCCGCCTGATATTTCCCCTTCTTGTAATAGAAATTTCCAATATAGAATTCATGGTCAGCCAGATGCTTCTTGCAGATTCCAATCTTTTCGGGGGC
Organism: Deltaproteobacteria bacterium RBG_16_49_23; assembly: GCA_001798855.1. Classification (GTDB taxonomy): domain Bacteria; phylum Desulfobacterota; class BSN033; order BSN033; family UBA1163; genus RBG-16-49-23. Next base: position 7,954 of record MGQQ01000160.1, read on the forward strand.
CTTTTCGGTAAAAATATTGGGAGGGGTGTTGGCGACTAAGTATTCGAAGTTGGAGAGAGCCTTCTTCGTGGAGGTCTGGTCCCGGTCAGGGGTGCGCAACTGTTGGAAGTAAGACATGCCGATCTGATAGTAAACATAAGGGATATCCTCATGGGTGGGCCGCGTCTTCTTGAACTCCTCATAGGCGACGATGGCTTCCACATAATCCTTCTGAAAATAATGGCAATCCCCGACCTTCAGCTCCGCCCAGAGGGTGTAGGGCGGGCTATCCGGAAAGTTGGACTTGATCTGTTCAAAGATCTTCAGCGCCTCGGAATAATCCCTCTTATTGAACCGTTCCAACCCTTGCCGGTAGAGGACTTCCGGATCTCCCTTGATCGTTTTGACATCCTTTCCCTTCCCGGCGCATCCGGAAAGAAGGGAAAAAACCACCGGCAGGAGAATTGCCCATTTGAGAACAGATCTTTCTCTCATTGTCATGATCTTCCTTAAGAGGTGCCCCTAATTATGATAGGAAGGGATGTTGATGTCAATATCAAATCCTGCATCACTCTTTTCTTCTTGAAATTCGAATGACCATAGGATAAAAAGTAATAAAAACATCTGTGTAGGGAGACAGGAAGGAGAAGCAGATGCGGATTGAAAAGGCGAAACGGATTGAACAGATTCCCCCGTACCTCTTCGCGGAGATCGACAAGAAGAAAGAGGAGATGAAGAAGAAGGGGATGGACCTCATCGATCTCGGGATCGGAGACCCGGACCTTCCCACTCCTCAGCCGATTATCGAACGGCTGAAAAAGGCCGCCGAAGATCCCCGAAATCACCGTTATCCATCTTATGAAGGAATGATCCAGTTCAGGCAGGCTGTGGCAAGCTGGTATGAGAGGAGATTCCACACCCCATTCGATCCTAAAACAGAGGTGCTCACCCTCATCGGCTCAAAAGAAGGCATTGCCCATATCCCTCTGGCCTTTGTCAACCCGGGAGATTATGTGCTCGTCCCCAGCCCGGGATACCCGGTCTATCGCGTCTCGACCCTCTTTGCAGGAGGGACTCCGTACTTCCTGCCCCTTCTCAAAGAGAATGGCTTCCTGCCGAAACTTTCCAAAATCCCCGGGGAGGTGGCAGAGAAATCGAAACTTCTCTTCATCAACTATCCCAATAATCCGACTTCAGCCATTGCTGAAATGCCTTTCTTCGAAGAGGTGGTCGCCTTTGCCCGCCGTTACGGGATCATTGTCTGCCATGATGCGGCTTACTCCGAGCTGGCTTTCGATGGTTACCGGCCGATCAGCTTCTTTGAGGTGGAAGGGGCGAAAGAGGTGGGGATTGAATTTCACAGCCTCTCCAAGACCTTCAACATGACGGGCTGGAGAATCGGTTTTGCCGTAGGGAATGCTGAGATTATCTCCGGATTGGGAAGGATCAAAACGAATATCGATTCAGGGCTCTTTCAGGCGATTCAAGAAGCAGGCATCGAAGCCCTCGACCACTTCGACACGCCTATTCCAGAAATCAATCAGATCTATCAAAAACGAAGGGATGTGATGGTCAAGGGACTCCAGGAGATCGGACTGGAGGTGGACTCACCCAGGGCCACCTTCTATCTCTGGATTCGTGTTCCACGAGGTTATACCTCCGCCCAATTCGCCACCTTCTTGATTGAAAAGGCAGGCATTGTCGCCGCTCCGGGAAATGGTTTTGGGGAAGCCGGAGAGGGTTATATTCGGATGACACTCACGGTTGATGAATCGAGGTTAAAGGAGGCTATTGAAAGACTCAAGCGAATCCAGTTCTAAAGACCTCTTTCAAAGTCAACCCTAAGCAAGCCCCGGTCATTAGGTCGGGTAGCCTCAGGTTGACAGGAAAGGCTATTAAGGCACAGGAGGTACAAAATGGAATCCCTTTTAGGGGAGGCGCTTCTAATCGCCATTCTCATCCTCTTAAATGGTTATTTGGCCGGAACAGAGATCGCCGTTGTGACGGCAAGAAAGACTCACATCAAGCAGATGGCCGAGAGTGGAAATAGAAATGCCAAAATCCTTCTAAAACTGAAGGAGGAACCGGATCGATTTTTGGCCACCATTCAGATCGGCATCACGGGTGTCAGTGTCCTTGCCTCAGCCGTCGGAGGAGCTGCAGCCGTAGAAGTCATCAAGCCTGCCATTCAGGCGCTTCCTTTTAAGGGAGCCCCTGTCGTCGCCGAACCCATTGCCATTGGAATCATTGTGGTGGTTATCACCTATTTTTCCGTCATCTTCGGTGAACTGGTGCCCAAATCCATTGCATTGATGCACCCCGAAACGGTGGGGCTTTGGACGGCAAGGACCATTGATTCCTTTTCAAAGATCAATTCTATTTTCGTTAAACTTCTCACCTTCAGTACCTCTCTCGTGCTCGCCCCCTTCGGCAGAAAGCCTTTTACCGAAAGGGCCTATATTACCGAAGAAGAGGTAAAGCTCTTGATCAAAGAAGGCGGGAAGCATGGCGTTTTCGAGTCCACGGAAGAAAAGATCCTTCAAAGTGTTTTTGAATTTACAGACATGTCTGTCAAAGAAGTGATGGTCCCCGACACACAAATGATGGCCATCCAGATCGATCGCCCACCCCGTGAAATTCTTTCCATCATCGAAGAGGAACAGTTTTCTCGATACCCTGTCTTCGGAAGGGAGCTCGATGACATCAGGGGAATCCTCAATGCAAAAGATTTTCTTACCCTCCTTGGAAAAACAGGCCAAGTGGATATCCGGAAGATCATCCGCTCCCCTTTCTTTGTCCCCGAAACGATGAACATCAGCCTTCTCCTCAAAGAGATGCAAAAGAGGAGGGTCCATATGGCCCTTGTGGTAGATGAATATGGCGGTGTGTCGGGTCTCGTGACCATCGAGGATTTGATCGAAGAGATTGTCGGGGAGATCAGAGATGAACATGATACCGAAAGTCCTGTTACCCAGTTGAAAGACGGGACCCTCCTGATCGATGCGTCGATCAGTCTGAGGGATTTGAAAGAGGACTATCACGTCATCCTCCCGGAATCACCTGAATATGAAACCCTGGGAGGATTCCTGATGGCCACCCTGCAAAAGATTCCTGAAGGCGGCGATGTGGTGGAGGTGGAACAAAAAAGGATTCATATCGTCGAAATGGTCGGCCGCAGAATCTCAAAGGTCAAATTAGAAAAACTGCCCGAGCAAGATGAAGACAAAGGGGAAGAAAGCGAATGATTTGATTTGCCCTGAGCATTACTTCAAATTTCTCTCACCTTTGTCTTAGAATTTATGTCCCGTTGTTAGGACTGACATCGGAAGGAAAAACGATGCATTCGTTATCCTAGAAAAGTGGAGAGGCGGTAAGCAGGTAAGGTCAGGATGTTATCAAAACATCTTTCGCAAAAAGTTTACGGACCCTGGCCTTTTTGGGGGTAGCTTTCTGAAAAGAAAAATAATCAGGAGAATTGATATTGGGTTTCAATTTTGACTTCTCCTTATAAAGGGTTTCGAGTCTTTCTTCCTGGCGTTCTGTTAACATTTGTTTTTGATCGAAATCTCCTGATATAGATTTGATAAATTGGTCTTCATTCTTAGTTAATTTATACTGGCTTAATCCTGATATAACCCATTCAAGCCTCTCTTTATTCATAATGACTCCTTTCCATCATGATAACTGAGTTTTTCAAATCCCTATGACTCTCCTTCTCGGAAGTCATGGCCTCCGCTTGTCTCTTTAACCGACACATTCTTCCCCATAAAACCTTTCTGGTCCAACATGTTCCTTGGATATTCTCTATTTCTTGAAGCATTCCATACAAAGCAGTTTCTTGTCATTCGGCGGGGGGACGGGGAGAACAACCTCCTTTCCGCAATCCGAACATATAACTTTATAGGATTTGGGATGCCTCAAATGGTTCGACCTTGAAGCATGAAACCTCCTGGGTCTTCTTCGCTGTAACATTGTTCAACCTCTTTTCTGAGAAAACAAGATTAATAACGGTTTCCGCGGCCGCTATAATCCATCCGCCCTCCCCCGGTTCTTCCCTGGTCGGCACGGGGACGGGCCTCATTCACACTGATCTGTTTGCCCAGGAGTTCCTTCCCGTTAAGGCTTTTAATGGCAGTTTGAGCCTGAGACGGCGCAGGCATTTCTACAAAACCGAACCCCCGGGACTGGCCATTGTACTTGTCTTTAATCACTCTCGCTGAGGTTACCTGGCCGAAGGATTCAAAAGCCTCCCGAATCGTCGCATCTGTCGCATCATAGGACAAATTTCCCACATAAATATTCATCATCATTCTCCTTTTTTAAGTTTTTTCCTCTTTCTTAGACGGAATAATTCTTGTTCCAGTCGCGTGAAAAATTGCCATAATTCCATGTTTTCCATTTCGAAAAAACCATTTCGTGACGGACGATTACCTCCTTTTCTTTTTCCCTTCCGCCTTCAACTTTGATTACTTTCACACCGTCATTCTCCTGCCGCTTGTAGAATGCAATTGTCATTTTAACCTCCATATCGGCTTTTAGCTGATAAAAAAACCCGCAAAGAAGTCGTTTAGAGTTCTTGCGGGCGTAAGCGATAAGCCTAAAGGCTCTGTGCAACTTATTTTATTAATCCATTATAAGCTAATTTATACTTAAAAGCAAGAAAATAAGTTTTTCTTATGGTTTAAAAAAATTGTTATTTCTTGCCTTCCAGTAATGAAATTCCGACTTTTTTAAACTTCTCCCTTGACTTTGGTTTAAAATTATTGTTATTTAAGTACCATGAGTAATGAAAAAACAACAAAAATAAACCAGCTCATCCGCAAGTGGTCCCGGGGAACCGTTGCAACGGCTTCTTACCTGAAGCGGCAAGGGTTTACTTACGATCTCCTGACGAAATATCGCCGTAGCGGCTGGATTAAATCTTTTGGCCAGGGGGCCTACATCCTCCCTGAAGATCGGGTCGAGTGGCCCGGAGCCTTATACGCAGTTCAATCCCGGCTTGAGCTTGAAGTTCACGCAGGAGGGAAGACGGCCCTTGAACTCAAGGGTTACGGTCACTACGTTCCTGAAGAGACAAGAACCCTCTTTCTTTACGCTCAACCTCGGATGGTCATACCCGCCTGGTTCTCAGGAGAACGGTTTAGTCTTCGTCTTGTTGTGACCCGAACGAGCCTTTTCCCGGGAAACAACCGTGAGGGATTCTCCGAATGGAAGGAGAGGGAGTTCTCCATTCGGATATCCTCGCCGGAGCGGGCGGCCATGGA
>MGQQ01000161.1 GCA_001798855.1 Deltaproteobacteria bacterium RBG_16_49_23
CATAATTATATAACATACAGATTTTGAAATAAAAGTCAAGAAAAAAATGACCCCCCTAAAACATTTTTTCATGGGAAAGTAGAGAGCAACCTCCCCGCCGATCAAATGGCGATGGATGGCGGGGTTATGAACCCTCGGAGAAATCCGCCGGGTTGGGAGTCGCTACTGTCTGAATTGCAATTCAGGAAGATTGATTTCAAGAAGAGATTTTTAAAGAAGGGGTTGAGTCCCCTTATTTTTGCTTGTTTTTGGGGTGTGGATGATTGGATGATTTCGGTCTTTTTCTATTATCGCCCCCTTTAGAGATTTTCAGTGCACAGGGGATGCACACCTTCTGGCCCTCCTTCTCCCGGAGGTGGTTGCTCATGGTTGGCTCTCCGCATCTCTCGCAGACTTCAGATTCGGTGATCCTGGCCAGAGGGGGAATGTCCGCTGGAATTTCTTCAATCGTGAAGAGAGACTCTGGATCAGCGTTCAGTATGTTATTGAGCCTTTCCTCACGAAGTTGTTTGAAAAGTCTTATTTCTTCTGCTGTCGCATGACCCTTGTGCACCTTTTCAAACAGAGAGGGATGTTGGGAACGATTGGGTAAGACATCTGGCCGTAAACATACGCGGACGGTTTTCCCTTGCTTCCGATCTGTTAAAGAAAAAGCATGTTTCCCATGGTCTAAAAATATAAGGTTCCCTTTGCCAAAAGTACATTTCGCCACGACCTGGATCGCATCAACACTGCAGGCATCCGTCTCGACCGTGGCAACGAGTTCTTCATCCGGAGCCGCCTCCACACCTAACCGCTCCATTAATATCCGAGCCGCTTGAAACCCAATGGCCAGCCCGGGACAAATATGGCCGTGAAAATCAATGCATCTCTGAAAATCCTTATGGCATAAGATCTCCTGAGCTTTCATCGTCCTTAAATTTAAACTTTGCAAGATGTTCTGTCAAACCTTTGGAACGCAGCTTTCTTGAAAATAGGTCCCCCCAGCTTTTGTATGGGTGCTTTCCCTTTTTAACCCCTCCACACCTCCCCTTATTGTAAGGGGAGGCTGGGTGGGGTTATTGTATACGGGGAAGGAGGAGTTATAAAAAGAGGTTACCCACTCAATACCCAGATAAACTTGAAAAAGAAAAAGGCGCCCTTTGGGGGCGCCCTGAAAAGTCGTTCGGAAAAAGTAGATGACGATTCATTCAACCTTAATCTTGATCTCTTTCTTCTTGGTTTCTCCCGTTTTTGGAAGCGTTATCTTCAACACGCCATCCTTGTAAGAGGCATTGATCTTATTGCTCTGGACCTCCCGGGGAAGCCTGACCGACCGATAAAATGTCCCATAACTTCTCTCGACGAGATGGTAATCCTCGTCCTTCTCCTCTTTTTCACTTTTTCTTTCTCCTTTGAGGATGAGCATGCCATCGCTCAGGGAAATGTCGATATCTTTTGGATCTATTCCCGGAAGTTCCGCTTTCACAACGATGTCGCTTTTCGTCTCTGAGACATCGAGATAAGGAAACCATCCCCCACCTTCTTCCGTTTTCCCTTTTGGCGCTATATCAAAGAAGGAATCCCAGAACCGGTCCATTTCCATTCCCATCCTATCGAAATCCCTGAAGGGCGTCAATTCTCTAAAAGGTTTCCAAGTAGTTAATTCCCATGCCATAAAGCACCACTCCTTTCACCTAAATTTCTCTTTCTAACTAAAAAATAATCACCTTTTCCAAATTGTCAACTCACTCCGAAACCCGAAAAGAGATATCAATTTAGCGGTTTAAAATAAATCTTTTAAAATCCCTCCCCACCTCCCTTTGCCAAAGGGAGGTGAACCATTTCGAAAAAGTTATTGAAAGTGGGAAATTATCTGTTATGATAAAATTATAAATTTGAGAAAGGAGGATATTTGAGATGGCTTATACGGCAAAAGATTACAACGGCCTTATCGGGATGGAGGGGTTCAGTGAGACCTTGCTGAAGAATCATTTCACGCTCTATCAGGGGTATGTGACCAATACGAACAAACTCCTCGACACCCTCTCCGACATGACAAAGGGCGGAAAGATAGGGACCCCTGAATATGCTGAGCTGAAACGGAGGCTCGGCTGGGAGTTTAACGGAATGAGGCTCCATGAGCTCTATTTTGAGAATTTAGGCGGGAAAACAGCATTAAATAAGGCAGGGAAACTTGGAAAGAAGTTGGCTGAAGAGTTTGGAAGCTACGAAAACTGGGAGGCCGATTTTAAAGGAGTCGGGACGATGCGGGGGATCGGATGGGCCATCCTCTACCAGGACCCGGTCAGCGGAAGGTTAATCAACCAATGGATCAACGAGCATGATGTCGGTCATCCGGCAGGTTGCAATCCCTTATTGATCCTGGATGTTTTTGAGCATGCCTTTATGATCGATTATGGTCTGAAGCGGGCCGATTACATTACAGCCTTCTTCAAGAATATCAAATGGGAAGCCGTGGAAGGCCGAATGAAATAAGTTGTGGTAAGAGTAATCTCCCATCCCCCTCCTGACCTCCCCCTTGAAGGGGGAGGAATCACGCGAAGCGCATGTCGATTACTCTCCCTCTCAGCCTGCCTGCGCGAAGCCGCTTCGGCGAAGGCAGGGGGGAGGGTGGGGGTGGGTTATGCTCCCCTTCCTTGAGTTCAGCCTCCAGACATATAGGACACAGTCAATTAAATTAAGGGGGGTTAAGCCTTAAATTTTCTCAGCCTCTCAGCCGCCTCCTGTAACGTCTCCATCTTTTTTGGAAAGCAGAAACGGATTTTCGTTGCACCCAGAGAGGGATGGCTATAAAAACTGCTTCCAGGAACAGTGGCCACACCGACCTTTTCTACTAAATATCGGGCAAAAGCCACATCATCAGAATATCCGAATTGGCTCACATTGGTCATGATGTAGTATGCTCCACGGGGTCGGTAGACCCTGAAGCCTGTTTCCTCCAATACCTGAGCGAGCACATCCCTTCTCTCCTGATATTGCCTGGCTAATGTTTCGTAATATTCCCGATCAATCCTCAAGGCAGTGGCCGCAGCTTCTTGCAGGGGATGGGGGGCTCCGACCGTTAAGAAGTCGTGAACCTTGCGAATGGATGCCGTCAGATGGGGTGGCGCAATGGCCCAACCCACCCGCCACCCGGTCAGACTGTAGGTCTTGGAAATGGAATTGATGGTAATGGTTTGATCTCGCATGTCCGGGAGAGAGGCGATGCTGATGTGTTTTGCTTCATCGTAGAGGATATGTTCATAAATTTCATCGGTCACTGCGATCACACCCCATTTCAAGCAGAGATCAGCAATGAACTGCAATTCCTCACGGGAGAAAACCTTGCCTGTCGGGTTATTGGGAGTATTGAGGATGATTGCTTTAGTCTTGTTGGTAAACGCCCGGGAAAGCTTCTCTTCATCAAAATTCCAATCGGGTTCGTGAAGGGTGATGAATTTCGGTCTGGCTCCGCAGAGAATAGTATCCGGACCATAGTTCTCATAAAAGGGTTCAAATACGATCACCTCTTCTCCCGGGTTGACGATTGCCATCAGGGCGGCCATCATCGCTTCGGTTGCACCACAACAGACAGTGATTTCCTTCTCCGGGTCGATGATGACCCCATTATACCAATGAAATTTTTCTGAGATGGCCTGCCGGAGACTGGGAGTTCCCCAGGTAATCGCATACTGGTTAAAGTCTGCCTGAATGGCCTTCAGAGCTGCTTCCTTAATCTCTGCCGGGGCTGGAAAGTCAGGGAAGCCCTGAGCAAGATTGATGCCCTGATGTTTGATACAAATACGGGTCATCTCCCGGATCACCGATTCGGTGAATTTCATCGCACGCTCTGAAGAAAAGGTCTTCATAATCGGTTTCCTTTCTTTGCTTATCTTATGAGACAGAAGGGACTTCGTCAATACCGCATCCATCGAGCCACGCCAGCTTTACGGCAGAAGGACTCATAACCCCACCTAACCTCCCCTTATCTCAAGGGGAGGGATATTCCCCTCTTAGGGTAAGAGGGGGCTGGGGGAGTTATTTCTATCGATTGCAAACCTAAATGCATTCCAAGGGGTGTCCATCCAATTATGAAACTGTTAATATTATAAGGTAATATATGTAATAAATAGTAATTATTTGTAGGAATTTTATTGACAATCCACCGGGGGCCTGTTATCCTTTTTTCCAGGAAGGAGATCTTATGTCAGGGGAGATGATGAACACGAAGGAAGTAGCTAAGTATTTGGGGATTCATGAGAAACAGGTCTATGCATTAATCAAGTCTAAAAAGATTCCATCCACCCGGGTGACCGGAAAGTGGGTCTTTCCAAGGAAATTGATTGACGAGTGGATTGAATCGAATGCCCAAAAAGGACTTGAACAGGCGAGGCAGAAAAGCGGAAGAATTGAAGGAGCGCTTCTGGCATCGGGCAGCAATGACCCGATACTCGATATGCTCCAAACCTACATGAAAAAAACGTATCCCGAGTTTTACATCTTTTCTTCGAACACAGGAAGCATAGATGGTCTAAAAGCCCTGAACACAGGCTATACTGATCTTGCTTGGTCCCATCTTTGGGATCCGAAGACCGGTGAATATAATATCCCTTTTCTATCAACATATCTGCCCAATATAAAACCTGCTGTGGTCAATCTCTTTCATCGGGAGCTCGGATTCATCGTTTCCCAGAAGAATCCCTTCCAAATCCGTGGAGTTGAAGACTTGACTCAAAAAGGGGTGAGGTTGATCAACAGGCAGAAGGGCTCCGGAACAAGAGTTCTCTTGGACCACCATCTAAAGAGATTGAAGATTCCAGCATCCAAAATTCAGGGATATGAGAGAGAGGTTTATACCCATTTTGAAGTGGGCCTATCCATTCTCTCAAAAGAAGCGGACGCAGGCATTGCCACCATTGCTGTTTCTAAGCTCTTCGGTCTTTCCTTTGTCCCCATCACCCATGAAAGCTTCGATATGATCCTCGATCGCTCGACCTTTTTTGAAAAGGGAGTCCAGGCCTTTATCGAAATCCTCAACTCCCAGGAATTTCGGAAAAGGGTGGAAAGATTGGGGAGCTACGACTTTAAGAATTCAGGGAAAATCCTTTACTCGGGAAAATAATGGAATAAGGAAATAGAAATGAGACCAATTCTCCTGTTCGTTTTTACAATGATTGTTTTATTATCAGCGCCAGGAATGAATACTGTTCAAGCCCGGCAAAAAAATATCATTCTTGCCACTACCACGAGCACACAGGACTCAGGACTTCTCGATGTCCTTCTTCCGATCTTTGAGAAGAAAACGGGCTACTTCGTCAAAACTATCGCAGTAGGTTCGGGGCAGGCCATGGCCATGGGGCAAAAGGGGGAAGCAGATGTTCTTCTCGTTCACTCCCCTGAGGCTGAGAAGAAGTTTATTGCTGAGGGCTATGGAATTAACCGGAGACTTGTTATGCATAATGATTATATCATTGTAGGACCTTCAGGTGATCCTGTAAAAATTAAAGCGGTAAAATTTACTTTGGAAGCATTCAAGAAGATTGCTTCAGAAAAGGGATTATTTGTATCTAGGGGTGACAACTCGGGAACCCATTCGAAGGAGAGAGAGATATGGAAAGCCGCAGGGATAAGTCCTGAAGGAGAGAAATGGTATCAACAGACTGGCCTGGGGATGGGGCAGACATTGAACATCACTGCTGAGAAGAAGGGTTATACCCTTGCTGATCGTGGAACGTATTTGGCATTAAAGAAAAACCTTGGACTTGATATTCTGGTCGAGGGAGATGCAATTCTTCTCAATATCTATCATGTCATCGAGGTGAATCCTGCAAAATGGCCGAAAGCGAATACTGCCGGTGTTAAAGCGTTTACTGATTTCATGGTTTCGAAAGAAACCCAGGCAATCATCAAAACCTTTGGGGTAGAAAAGTTCGGTTCTCCACTCTTCTTCCCGGATGCCGGGAAAAAAGAAGAAAAATTAGGAAAATGACCAATTTCTTCCCCTCCCCCTCGACGCCTGCCTGCGCGAAGCCACTTCGGCGAAGGTAGGGGGGAGGGTGTGGGTGGCCTCCGGCTCAGAGAGCCTCTGGCTCGGAGAGGGGGGATATGGCATTTTCCCCCTCACCTTAATCCTCTCCCGCCAGAGGAGAGGAGATTTTACTGTTTGATATTTGGAGAAAGAAAATGGATTTGATTTTTGAAGGCATTAAAAAGGCTTTCTGGCTTCTCGTCACTTTTGATCCGGAGGTATTCAGGATCACCTTTCTTTCCCTTCAGGTCTCCGGGACAGCTACATTGGTCAGTCTTCTGATCGGGGTTTCCACGGGAACGGCCATCGCCCTTTCCCAGTTTCCTGGAAAGAGGTTCATGGTCAGCCTCGTCAATACCGGAATGGGTCTTCCGCCTGTTGTAGTGGGCCTTTTCGTTACGATCTTTTTATGGAGGAACGGGCCTCTTGGCTTTTTAGGGATTCTTTATACGCCGACAGCTATGATCCTTGCCCAGGCTGTGATTGCCACACCTATTGTGATGGGTATCACCTTGGCAGCCATTCAACAGCTCCCCAAGAAACTTAGACTCCAAATTTTAGCGCTCGGAGCGACCCGCCTCCAGATGGTCTGGATTTTAATGAAAGAGGCGAAACTTCCCTTATTGGCTGCGGTCATGGCTGGATTTGGTGGCGTTATCTCAGAAGTCGGCGCGTCCATCATGGTAGGCGGCAACATCAAGGGTTATTCACGAGTACTCACGACAGCTACTGTCATGGAGACGAGCCGTGGAAATTTTGAAATCGCTATAGCCCTGGGCATCATCCTTCTCCTGCTCGCCTTCTCCATAAATTTTATTATCACCCAGATACAGCAGAGGGAAAGAACGAGGTGAATTCGAATTCGGATTGCGGAATGCGGATTGCGGAATAATATCGTGAAGGAAGACGATGATGAGCGATTCAACAACTATCCTGGAAGCAAGAAACATCCGGGTTGAAAGGGGAGGGACGGTTCTATTGAACATTCCCTCTCTTTCAATTGAAGAGGGTGAAATTCTGGCTTTGATAGGGCCCAATGGGGCGGGGAAGACGACCTTTCTGCAAACTCTTTCTTATTTATTGAAACCTTTTCGGGGTGAAATTTTCTTTGGGGGAGAGAAAGTCGAGACACATGTCTCTGTTTTGGAATACCGAAGAAAACTGGCCATGGTCTTCCAATACCCTCTCCTCTTTGATACGACTGTTTTTAACAATGTCGCCTCGGGCTTAAGAATTCGTGGAATGAAGAAAAAAGAAATTGACGACAGGGTGATGGAAAACCTGAAGCGATTTGGAATCCCTCATCTTAGCCACCGTTCTGCAAAAACGCTTTCAGGAGGAGAGGCACAACGGGCGAGTCTTGCACGGGCTTTTGCCATTCAGCCTGAAATTCTACTTCTCGACGAGCCCTTTGCCTCCCTCGATCCCCCCACCCGTGATTCCCTGATCGAGGATCTGGAGCGCATTCTCTCTCAAACCAGAACGACCGCAATCTTTGCCACTCACGATCGGCTGGAAGCCTTAAATCTTTCGGATCGAGTCGCTGTGATGAATAATGGTATGATCCAACAGATCGGTTCTCCTGAGGAGGTGATGAACCATCCTATAGACGAATTCGTGGCTTCGTTTGTAGGAGTGGAAACGATCCTTACCGGAAAGGTGATTAGGAAACATGGCGGGACCTTTGTGGCTTCGATTTCAGGAAAGGAAATTGAGGCAGTGGGAGAAGTTTATTTGGACGAGACAGTTATCTTGTGTATCAGGCCAGAAAATGTGACCCTCTCGACACAACCCCGCCCGGAAGCAACGAGTGCAAGGAATGTCTTTGTTGGAAGAATATTAAAGATCGCTCCCCTGGGTCCTTATCAGAAAGTCCACCTCGATTGTGGGTTTCCTCTTGTGGCTTATGTCACCCGTCATTCTGTTGAAGAGTTGTCATTGATTGAAGGGAATGAGGTGGGGGCCTCTTTTAAGGCCACCGGAATCACAGTCATCAGGAAATAGAGTTCAGACGGATTGCTTTTTTAAGCAACGTAAGTTGACATAGGCATTGGAAAATCTCCCCTCACCCCTCTTTGCCCTCCGGGCCAGAGGCCCTATGGGCCGGCGGCCAAAGAGGGGTAATTCCTCCCTTAGGAAAAGGGAGGTCAGGAGGGATTTTACAAATCGGTGTTGTAATTATTTTGAGGAAGTTAATTAGTGTTTGTCCATAAATGCCGAATTTGTCTCTCTCTGTCATTCCCGTGAAAACGGGAATCCAGTGTTTTCAATACGTTCTGGATACCCGCGAAGGCGGGTATCCAGTCCTTTCAATCCCGCTAAAGGCGGGATGGATGCTGGATCAGGTCCGGCATGACTGAAAACGTGGTTTATGGACAGACTCTAATTAGTTAAATCATTATTTGAAACACGATGAAAGAAGATTAACGGCGGCGGGGGTGATGACGGGGGGAGTAATAATAGTGGAAGCCCCATCCCCAGCCCCAATAGGGATAGCCCCACCAGGGATCGTAATAATAGTAGGGATAGGAATAAGAAGCGTATTCCGGCCAGAGGTGGATCTGTTTGCCTGAAAGGAGAGGGTACCGGTAGTCCATTTCACCAAGGGGTTTCATCTTCTCCCCAAGAATTTCACCTACCACGGTGACCTTCCTCCCGCTCCGGAAAATATATGGATCCAAATATTTATCAGCGAGAATTAAAAGCCTTCCTTCTGAGGCGGCAATATCTTTGGGCTCTCCCCTCCAGCCCAGTGGTTTTTGAAAGACTTCGATCTGGGTGGATCCGTCTCTTTGGTTAACTGTTTCGATGATCTCTCCACCCCAGATAACCATTTTCCCTTTGAAACCATCCGGATTCTGATGGACCTGCCTGAAAGTAAGGGAAGGATCGGACTTTGCCCTTAAATCCTTTGAGATGACATGAGCGCATCCGGAAAGGAGGAAGACCAGAAAGAATAAAACCCAGCGACCCCAACTTTTCATCTTTATTCCTCTCGATATTATACTAAACTATTCGGATCAGTGAATCAATAAAATAGTTTGAAGGGGATTTAGGAAAGTTGTAGCGTCCCGATTTAGTCGGGACGGACTCCGCCTTCAATAAATGAGAGCGCTACATTTTTATAGAAATCTCCCCCATAACTGAGAAGGGTTACAAAAGGGGATTGGTATACATGTTAAGGAGGTTAACGGGGTGAAAAATATTTTTCAGGCGATTTTCAGGAGGATATATCTTTTCGTGCCACCCGGGGTTTTCACTACCACCTCGTCATCCACCTCTTTGCTGATGAGAGCCTTGCCCAGGGGGGAGGCGATCGAAATCTTACCGGAGGAGATATCCGATTCGGCCGGCCCCACGATCTGGTAGATGACCTTATCCCCGCTCTCGCAATTTTCCACGGTCACGGTTGAGGCAAAGCCTACCTTGCCATCGGTGGAGTGGAGAGTGTCCATGATCTCCGAATTGGCCAGTTTCTGTTCAATCTCCCGTATCTTCGTTTCGACAAAGGATTGGCGCTCTTTGGCTGCGCTATATTCAGCATTTTCGCTGAGGTCTCCATGGGCCCGCGCCTCTTCGATGGCCTTGATGACCTGAGGACGGACGACCTTCTTCAGGTTTCCCAATTCTTTGTGAAGCTGATTATATCCGTTACGGGTGATTGGAATTCGCGCCATGAATACTCCTTACAGGTTTGAAATATAGCCGATGGGAGTTGAGTCTGTCAACCTGTCCTCTCATGCTGTTAAGGGAAGAATCTTTTTATGCCTGCGGACCGAATGCACCAATGAAAAAGCCCACTTGGTGGCGGGCCTTTTCAACAATATCTCGTCAGGGAGATGAGCTTTTAGCCCTTGATCAATCTGGGCAGCATCAGATGGTGGTGTGGGCAAATGGAGGTGGGATTTTGATAAGCGGAGCCTGCAAAAGCCACCATATATTTTCTCATATCTTCGAAAAAGACAATTTCGTCCACCAATCCTTTTTTCGCACAATAAACAGGTCTCGACTTCTCATAATATTCTTGTGCCAGAGCATTCATCTTGTCAATGACGGGTTTCAATGGGCGGCCTGAGTCTTTTTCTTTAACCAATCTTCTTGCAAAGGAGGCAACTGCAGCCGTTTCGCCATGCATCACATAAATTTCTGTCGTGGGGGTCCCCAGTGTAAATACATTATTATTATTTGCCTGGGGTCCTCCCATGATATAGTGCGCGGCGGCTGTCCCCTTTCTTAAAACGATGCACATCATGGGGATTTCGGTCTGTTCGATGGAGTAAATCAAGGATTGCCCTAAACCAAGGAGCTCGGCTTTCTCTGCGATGTCTCCCACATCAATGCCGCTCGTATCCTGAAACCAGACGATGGGTACCCTGTCTCTTCCACATTGAGTCACGAACTCATTCATCTTGATGAGACCCTGCCGGTAGAGCTTTCCTCCGATTCCAGGATAAGGGGCATATTCCGGGTATCCCTTGGGTAAGAATCCCTGTCGATTACCGATGATGCCGGTCAAGAAACCATCGATTTTCACCAAGCCTGTATAGACCTCCGGACCATAGCCAGGTCTAAACTCCATATGCTCACTGTTATCGGTCAGCCTGGCAAGGATTTCATCAAAATTGTAGGCCAGCTTCTGATTGAAAGCGACCAGACAATCGATCTCCTTTGGTGAAAACTTTGGTTCTTTTGGCTCGGCCACCCTGAAAAATTTAGGGTTATAGGCCGGTATATACTTCATGTATTCTTTCAGGGCATCTAATACCCCTTCTTCCTTTTCAAAGACCGCCTTAAAGAAACCGGTTGAGTCATAATGAATTTCGACACGTCCAGGCGGGATAGACTTGAACTTTCTTGTTGCCTCAATAATCATTTCTGCCCCTTCTTCATCAAAGATGCCTTTGGGAGACATCCCGCTGACAATACCGCCCCCACCGACAGCAATGTTACAATTCTTATGGGCCAAAAGGATGGTGGGGCTGACTCCCTGATATCCCCCGCCGGCCGGATTGGTTCCATAGATCCCTGATAGAACGGGAATACCCAATTTTTCCAGTTCAGCATGTCTAAAGAAAGTGGTTCCGCTTCCTCTCCGATTGGCGTACACCTTTTCCTGCTCAGGGAGTTTCACGCCGCTACAGTTGACTAACCAGACCAGGGGGAGATGGAGCCGCTTTGCCATATCGGTCACTCTCAGAATATTTTCTGATTGACCGGCAATCCAGGCTCCAGCCATGACTTTATTGTCGAAGCCGATGATGACTGCCCATCTTCCACTGATTTTACCCAGTCCATCAACCACGCCGGTTGTCCCTGATTCTTCATCCATCGGGTCAAAGAGGGTGTGTAAAGGACACCATGTGCCGGGATCCAACAGATATTCAAGTCTCTGGTATACGGTCATCTCTCCTCTTTTATTAATCTCCTCTGTGGACAGACCTGCTTTTTTCACCTTCTCCACAGCTCCTCTAATTGTTTTTTCAACTTCTTTAATCTGTTTAACATTTTCCTCCGCTCTTTTAATCTGTTGCTCAGTTAAGGCCTTACCAAAATCGGTCATCTTTTCAAAATATGGTTTCATGCGAAATCCCTCCCGTTCTGGAATTAATGAATTTTTTCACAATATATTTAGCAGAAATAATTTCTAATGGCAAGAGATTTTTTTTCTTTACAATTCCACCTCTTTCTGATATGTTATAACCTATGAAAATCTCAACTAAAACCAAGCTGGCACTGACATTTTTCACCCTTACCTGTTTCATGGGCGTGATGACAAGTTTGATCGTCAATTCACTGATTACAAGCCAGATCATCAACGAGGCTCAGGAAAGGGTGAAGGAAGACCTCAATACGGCCAGGTATGTTTATGCCTCTAAAATAAGAGATATTGACCGGACGATCCGCTGGACCTCAATCAGGCATGTCCTGAAGAGGGGGTTGAAAGAGAAAAATATTGCTCCACTGCAGAAGGAGCTCTCAGATTTGATGGTTGAAGAGGGGCTCGATTTCCTGACGCTGGTGGACCAAAAAGGAGTGGTCATCTATCGCTTTCATAACCCCCGGTCATCCGGGGACAATCTCATTAAGAATCCTTTTATCAAAGAAGCCCTGGGGAAAAAGGGGGTTTCAGGAACCCATGTCCTCTCAAAAGAAGAATTGTTAAGAGAGGGGGAAGAATTTGCCAAAAAGGCAAATCTTCAATTAGTCCCCACTCCAAAAGCGAAGCCTATGGAAAAATTAGAGGAGACTTCCGGCCTGGTGTTGGAATCTGCATATCCCGTATTGGATTTCAATGGTGAGGTGATGGGGGCTCTGTCAGGAGGAGTTCTTCTCAACCGCAATTACGAAATCGTCGATCAGATTAAAAGTATCGTTTTTAAAGATGCTAAATATAAGGGTAAAGATACTGGAACGGCTACCATCTTCCTGAATGATATAAGAATATCGACCAATGTGATAGATAAAGAAGGAAACAGGGCTATCGGGACCCGGGTGAGCGCGGAGGTTCATAACCAGGTTTTGGAAAAAGGATTACCCTGGATACAGAGGGCATTTGTCGTTGATGATTGGTATATTACCGCCTATGAGCCCATAAAAGACATTCAGGATAAGAAAGTTGGGATTCTGTATGTGGGTCTTTTGGAAAATAAATATGCCTTAATGAAGGAAAGGCTCATTCTCCTTTTTTTCCTCTTCTCAATGTCAGCGATGCTTATCGCTTTTACCCTCTCCTTCCTTCTTTCCTGGAAATTCCAGAAAAGATCGCCCTGAATGTTAAACCCCGGCGACAGTAAGGTTTGAGTTAAAGGATTCATGGAAGGAGATGAAGAAATCCAAAAATCGAGCACAAGCACGACATCAATATCTCAAGCAGACTTTCCTTGTGAGTCGTTCAAACGAACCTCAGTCAAGGAACTCCACGTTGCATCATCCTGAAAAAAGAAGGAAGCAGCGTCATCGGTAATGATCCAGTCTTCGCGAAATCTGATGGGGCAGGTAATCACCGGGTGAGTTTCATGATAACTGCTGCATACGCCCAAGGGATCTTTGGCTTTGTCTTTCGTACAATTCGGGACTTTATTGTTAAATCGACAGAGGCGATGAGTGCGGTATCTATTGGCCTTTTCGGATTGGTCGGTTGTTAAGTAGCCGAAGACTTCAGCAAGGGGTTGTCCTATATTTGCCATGAATGTCATCCTTCTTGCCGCTGTAAGTTTCTAAAATCCTATACTTGATCGTCGAATTTGTCAAACAGATTGAGTGATTTTTTCTCGCCTTTCCAGTCATTTCAAGGGTATTGTGCCGCCAGGAGAAATGGCCTGACATTTCCCAAAAAATATTGACGTGGAAGATAGAAAAGGTGTATATAATTGAAATCAATTCTAAAGAGGAGGGAATGCTATGGCAATCAGGGTAGGAATTAACGGATTTGGTCGAATTGGCCGGAATGTCCTTCGAGCGGGTCTGAACAAGAAAGATCTGGAGTTCACAGCAGTCAATGACCTCACCGATGCTAAGACATTGGCCCATCTCTTAAAGTACGATTCTGTCCACGGGAAATTAGGGGCTAATATCGAAGGAAAGAAGGACGCCATTTTAATCGATGGAAAAGAGATTAAAGTATTCTCCCTGAGAGATCCCGGCCAGCTCCCATGGAAGGATCTGGGAGTCGATGTGGTTCTGGAAAGCACAGGGAGGTTTACGGATCGACAGGGGGGATCCAAGCATATAGAAGCCGGCGCGAAAAAAGTGGTGGTCTCCGCTCCGGCGAAAGATCCGGATGTCTCACTCGTCCTCGGAGTCAATGAGAAGACCTATGATCCTTCAAAACACCACATTCTTTCCATGGGATCCTGCACGACGAACTGCCTTGCCCCCATCGCCAAGATTCTGGTTGACGAATTCGGGGTGGAGTATGGCCTGATGACGACCATCCATGCCTACACCAATGATCAGGTCATTCTCGATTTTCCGCACAGCGACCTCCGACGGGCCAGGGCCGCCGGAATGTCGATGATTCCAACGACGACCGGCGCGGCTACAGCCCTCTCCCTCGTCATCCCGGAATTGAAGGGGAAGATGGACGGCATGGCTATCCGGGTGCCGACCCCCAATGTCTCTGTGGTCGACCTGGTGGTGAGACTGCAAAAGGAGACAACGGCCGAAGAACTGAACAAGGCTTTAAAATCCTATGCGGATGGAAAGTTAAAGGGGATCCTGAGTTTCTGCGAAGAGTCTCTTGTCTCCATCGATTTCAATGGCAATCCCCACTCCTCGATTGTCGATGGTCCTTCGACAAAGGTGATTGGCGGGAAATTGGCCAAGATCCTATCCTGGTACGATAATGAATGGGGATTCTCCAACAGAATGGTGGAGTTGTTTCTGTATCTGTTTGGAAAGAAATGATAATAGTCTCAGAATTGAATTGACATAAATATTAGAAAATCTCCCCCCCGCCTTCGCCGGAGCGGCTTCGCGCAGGCAGGTCACCCCTCTTTGCTAAAGAGGGGTAATACCTCCCTTTGGCAAAGGGAGGCCAGGAGGGATTTTGCAAATCGATTTCTTTACTACTTTGAGACTCTTAATAAGGTTAGTTCGTCAAACAATACGATGACTTGGGCAGGAGCAAGTAATGGGGATTCTAAGGGTAGACCAGGTTGAGCTAAAAGGGAAACGGGTATTCATCCGCGTCGATTTTAATGTTCCCCTCAACGCACAGAATGAGATTACCGATGATACCCGGATCGTCCTCTCTCTCCCCACAGTTCGATTTGTGAGCGGGGCAGGGGGGAAGGTGATTCTTGCTTCTCACCTGGGGAGACCTAAAGGGAAGAAAGAACCCAAATATAGTTTGTCCCCTGTTGCCGAAAGACTGTCCAAGCTTCTGGAAAAACGCGTGGCTCTTGCCCCTGATTGTATCGGAGAAGAAGTCAGGAACCGGATCGAGGGGATGAAAGAGGGGGAGATCCTCTTCCTCGAGAACCTGCGGTTTCATCCGGAGGAGGAGAAGAATGAAGAATCGTTTTCAAAAGCTCTGGCCTCCCTCTGCGAGGTTTATGTCAATGATGCCTTTGGGGCTGCTCACCGCGCCCATGCCTCCACCGTGGGAATGACACGATATATACAGACTGTGTCCGCCGGTTTTTTAATGATGAAAGAAGTGGAAAGCCTTCAGAAGGCTTTGGCGAATCCGCAGAAACCTTATGTCGGCATCCTGGGCGGGGCAAAAGTCTCAGATAAGATCGGGGTGATACAGAATCTTCTCGATAAGGTGACCACCCTTCTTGTCGGAGGCGGGATGGCTTACACCTTCCTGAAGGCGAAGGGGTTTGAGGTGGGAAAATCGCTGGTGGAGGGAGATCAGATCGAACTCTCGCTTCATCTTCTTGAAAGGGCGAAAGGGAAGATAAAATTTCTCCTTCCCTTCGACCATGTGATCGCAGAGCGGATGGATCTCCAGGCAAAGAGAGGGATCGTAAGCAACGAGCATATCCCCGGCGATTGGGTCTGCCTCGATATCGGTCCGGAAACCGTGAGGATATTTTCGGAAGAGATTCTCTCCGCCAGAACGATCTTCTGGAACGGACCGATGGGCGTCTTTGAGATGGAGCCTTTCAGCCAGGGGACATTTGCCGTTGCGAAGGCCGTTGCCCGTTCTTCCGCCTTCAGCATTGTCGGAGGAGGGGATTCTGTGGCGGCCGTAAATCAGGCAGGGGTCGCCGATAAGATCGGCCACATTTCCACCGGCGGAGGGGCTTCTCTCGAATTTATCGAAGGAAAAGTATTGCCGGGGATCGAAGCCCTGAGAAAGGATGGATGATGAAAAGATTACCCTTTATCGCGGGCAACTGGAAGATGAATAAGACAGTCGAAGAGGCCCTCGATCTTGTCAGAAGCTTGAAAGCCTCCCTGAAAGACATCAAGGATGTTGAGGTGGCCATTGCTCCACCCTTTACCGCCCTGCACCCCGTCTCTCAGGAGCTGAAGGGATCTTCGATCCATTTAGCCGGCCAGAATCTCTTCTGGGAGGAGAAAGGCGCCTTCACAGGCGAGATTTCTCCTGTGATGCTTAAAGAGATCAATTGCCGATATGCGATCATTGGCCATTCCGAGAGAAGACAATTTTTCGGAGAGACCGATGAGACCGTCAATCGAAGAATCAGGGCAGCATTGAATCAGGGGCTAAGGGTGATCTTCTGCGTTGGAGAGACATTGCAAGAAAGGGAGAAGGGAATCAACTTTTTAGTGGTGGAGCGGCAAATAGAAGGAGGCCTGAAAGATCTTGGAGAGAAGGCGATTCAAAGCCTGGTCATTGCCTATGAGCCGGTCTGGGCCATTGGGACAGGGAAGACAGCCACCCCCCAACAGGCGGAAGAAGTGCATCAGTTCATCCGTCAAAAGATGAGGTTTCTCTATTCCCCGAAGATTGCGGAGAACCTCAGGATTCAGTATGGGGGAAGTGTTACTCCAGAGAATATCAAGAGTTTGATGGATCAGGAGGATATCGATGGAGCCCTCGTTGGAGGAGCAAGCTTGAATGCCGATTCTTTCTCGAGGATTGTCAGATTTAAAGAAATGTGATATATATTAACACCGAAATACCAAATGGTTTAAACTCTAAACACTAGCCAAAGATATTTGAAATTTCCTAAACAATTCCCTCCCCTTGAAGGGGAGGGGAGATTGTTTGAGAGAGTGTTTAACGACTTTATTTAGGTTATGAAAAGGGGATTGAATCAATGACGATCATCATCATATTGCATGTTCTGGTCTGTTTTGCCCTCATCCTGATCGTTCTTCTTCAAGCAGGGAAGGGAGCGGAGATGGGGGCCGCATTCGGAGGGTCGAGCCAGACGATTTTCGGAAGCGCAGGAGCAATGGGATTCCTCAGCAAACTGACGACGGTTGCTGCGATAGTCTTTATGATCACTTCGCTTCTGTTGACCTATGCCTCAACCCGGCGGGCCTCGACCGTTATCAAGGAGAAACCGGCCCAGACAGCGCCGGCAGAGCCCCAGAAGGTTCCGGTTCAACCTCAAATCCCTCTACCTGAGCCGAAGAAGTAAATTCGTAGCGCCCTCCTGCCTTCGCCGAAACGCTTCGTGCAGGCAGGCATTTACTGGGGGCGAAGGAGGTTCGTTCCGAAAACTTCGGAACGCTACGACTACGACATGGTATGAGGATGCCGAAGTGGTGGAATTGGTAGACACGCCATCTTGAGGGGGTGGTGGGCAAAACCCGTGGGGGTTCAAATCCCCCCTTCGGCACCATGAAACACTAAAAAGGAGAGGTGAATAGGCCCCTCCTTTTGTTTTTTAGGTATCATCAATCCCCTCCCCTGCCTTCGCCGAAGCGGCTCCGCGCAGGCAGGCGCCAGGGGAAGGGAAAGCTTTTGGTTATTTTCAGGAAGAAGAAGAATGAATTTATCTATGGATCAAAATTCTCCTGAAGTGATCGCCGCCCTTCTGGCCATACGCATGGCATCCCGACTCTGTCAGAAGGTCAGGAAAGAACTTGCAGAAGGAGGAGTCATTCAGAAAAGCGACCGAAGCCCTGTGACGATTGCCGATTACGGATCTCAGGCGATCATCTGTAAAGCAATCAAGGAAACCTTCCCACAGGACACCATCGTGGCCGAGGAGAATTCGACTGAGCTGAGAAAACCCGAGCATTCAAACATCCTCAGGCAGGTCACCCATTATGTCCGTGATTTTTTTCCTGGCGTATCCTCCGATGAGGTTTGCTCCTGGATCGATCTCGGTTCTCATTCCATTCAAAATCGATTCTGGACACTGGATCCCATTGATGGGACCAAAGGTTTTCTCAGGGGGGATCAGTATGCAATCGCCCTGGCCCTGATTGAAAAAGGATCGGTCCAACTTGGCCTGATGGCCTGCCCCAATCTCTATATGGACAAAGACAGGCCTGATGGAAAGAGGGGCTGCCTCTTTTTTGCTTTGAGAGGGAGGGGCTCTTATCAGATGGAGATTGAAGGAGAGGGAAGGCAGACCCTTTCCGTCTCAAGAGTGGACGATCCGGCGAAGGCCTCTTTCACGGAGAGCTTTGAACCGGACCATGCCGACCATTTCATTCACCAGAAAATTTCAAAAAAACTGAAGATGACCCGGCCCCCGGTTAAGATGGACAGCCAGGCAAAATACGGGATGGTGGCACGGGGGGAAGTGACTTTTTATCTCAGAGTTCCGTCCTCCTCGGAACCAGGCTATAAAGAGAAGGTCTGGGATCATGCCTCCGGGGTTATCATCGCTGAAGAAGCAGGGGGAAGAGTGACCGACCTCTACGGCAGGCCTCTGGACTTCTCCTGCGGCATCCAGCTCGAAAGAAATCACGGCATCTTGGCGAGCAACGGGATTTTACATGATACCGTATTAAAGGCCCTGGAGATGTGATAGTATTATTACTAAAATTCCAATGACCAAATTCCAAGCTCCAAATAAATTTTACATGATAAGCTAATCACTTACGAACCATGAAAATAATAAGAACTTCCCTCCCCCTTCGATGGGGGAGGGTTAGGGTGGGGGTGACCATGTGACTTATGATTACCCCCCACCTTCATCCTCCCCCGCAAGGGGGGAGGAGATTTTCGGGAGCTATTTTCCATGTAATTCCAATTAGCCAATCACCAAATGTTTGGGGATTGGAGTTTGAGATTTGGTTATTGGTGATTGGTGATTAAAATAAGGAGGTTCCAATGGAAAGAGCTTTTGCAGTGGTGATCGAATCTGAGGTCCCAAAGGACTCTGTGTTGATTTCCGTGGGTCTTCCGGGTAGCTGGAAGAGCCCGGTGACCGAAGAGATCGCAAAAATGAAAGGGTTTCAGATCCTCCGCTCCGATATGATCCGTCTGGAGGTCCTGAAAGGG
This sequence comes from Deltaproteobacteria bacterium RBG_16_49_23, assembly GCA_001798855.1. Classification (GTDB taxonomy): domain Bacteria; phylum Desulfobacterota; class BSN033; order BSN033; family UBA1163; genus RBG-16-49-23. The sequence goes on from MGQQ01000161.1 coordinate 18,897, forward strand.
CAGGATATCTTTGATAATAAAGTGGCCTCCAGTCCTGAGAACAGGAGAAAGGTTTACGAGGAGATGTTTCGACTGGCAAAGGATGCCCTTGAGGCAAGTCAGGGGGGATTGATCCTGGATGCAACCTTCGTTTCTCAGGGGCTGAGAGTGCGGGCTGCGGAGATTGCGGAGAAGGCCCATCGGCCTTTTGTGATCGCAGAATGCGTCTGCACGGAGGAGAAGTCGATTGAAAGGATTCTGAAAAGAACGAAAGAGAATTATGAATCAAATGCCCTGACCCGGGAGGCCTATCTGAATAATAAAGCGATTTTTCAACCCATTGATATTGACGATTTGAAAAGAAGGCTTCAGGGATTGTCCATCATTCACCTCACCATCGACACAGAATATAACACTCCTCCGGGCTGGAAGATCAGAAAGATCGAAAAGAGATGACGCTGAAAAGAATCAATGGCCATTGCAAAATGAAAATTGCAAAGTTCAAAATTGAAGTCCAAAAATGTTATGTATTTGTAACACTTTAGCGCTTTGAAAAAACTGATCTAATTCCCCTTCATCCCCCTTTGTCAAAAGGGGGAATACTTTCTCCTCCCTTTGGAAAAGGGAGGTTGGGAGGGATTTTACAAGACGATTTCAAACAGTTAAATTGATACATGTATTTTCTATTTTGCATTTTTCATTTAAACGAAGTTTATTATGGATATCCCGTCTCTGAAAAAAGCGCTCCTCAATCCGGACATTTATTCCGACCATCCCCGAACCGTGGGATTTAGCGAGACCCATATTTCTTTACTCTTTTTCACAGGATACCATGTCTATAAGTTGAAGAAACCGGTGGACTTCGGATTCCTGGATTTTACCACCCTTGAGAAGAGAAAATATTTTTGCGAACAGGAAGTGAAGTTAAACAGACGGCTCTCCCCTGAGATTTATCTGGGCGTCGTCAGGATCACCGGTGATGGAAACCGGATTTCAATCAATGGCAAAGGAGAAGTGTTAGAGTATGCCGTTCAGATGAAGCAGATTCCTGAAGACTTATTGATGGACAAATTGCTTAAAAAAGGGGAGGTCACTCCGGAGATGATTCAAAGGGTTTCTGAGACATTGGCCCTTTTCTACTCCGTCGCAGAGATGAACGAAAACATCAAGAGCTTTGCAAAACCGGAACGGGTCAAACAGGATACCGATGAGAACTTCGAGCAGACGGAGAAATATATCGATGGGACGATCCCCAAAGCGGTTTATGAGGAGATCAAAAACCGGACGAACCATTTTTTCAAAGAGCGAACGGAGCTATTTCATCGAAGGATCGCTGCCAACCGAATCCGGGATTGCCACGGAGACCTCCGGCTGGAGCATATTTTCTGGGGAAAGGAAATCTCCATTTTTGACTGCATCGAATTCAACGAGAGGTTCCGGTATACGGATGTGGCGGCGGATATCGCCTTTTTAGCCATGGACATCGATTACCAAGGAAGAGAAGATCTCAACGGGCCTCTGATCCGGACCTATATTGAAAAATCAAGCGACCGTGACATCCTGGAAATTCTCGATTTCTATAAGTGCTACCGGGCCTATGTCAGAGGCAAGGTGGAGAGCTTCCGGCTGGATGACCCGAATATCCCGGAAGCAGAGAAAAGGGAGGCGTTGAAAAGAGCCCGTCGATATTTTGACCTTGCCCACCGCTACTCACAAAGTTTTTAACATTCCTCCTCAAGTAGGAGTATAAAAACATGAAGATTGAGAGAGCGCGGGTGGATGATGCGGAAGAAATCCTTTCCCTGCAGAAAGCAGCCTATCAGAGCGAGGCTGAGATCTATAACGATTTCACGATTCCCCCATTAATCCAGACCCTGGAAGGGATCAGAAAGGATTTCGAGAATCAAATTTTTCTCAAAGCTGTCATCGACGGGAAAATCGTCGGCTCTGTGAGAGCCTTTATCAAAGAAGGGACCTGCTACGTGGGAAGGCTGATTGTTAACCCCGGATTTCAAAACCAGGGGATCGGGACGCAACTCATGAATCGAATCGAAGAGACTTTCAAGGAGGCGGAAAGATTCGAACTATTCACGGGTCACCGGAGCGAACGGAACCTCTATCTTTATCAAAAGCTGGGATACCAGCCTTTCAAAAAAATCAAGGGGAATGAGAAATTGACCATCGTCTTTTTAGAAAAGAAATTCCTGAAGTAGCCCAGGAATTTCTGATTGCACCGATTAAGGATAGATTACACAGATTAAAGCGAAAGGTTGTATTTAGTAGGTCTCAAAAATTCTAAAGAGGCAGGAGATCATGGATGGCTGAAGATGAGTTAAACCCGAAGTATAAAGAGGCTGTGGCAAAGGTTGTCAACCAATCCCCTTACTTTTCCCTTCTCTCCATGGAGATCAAAGACCTGAAGTGGGGGACCTCCCTGCTGGAAGTACAGCTTGAAGAAAAGCATCGCCAGCCCTTTGGAAATGTCCACGGAGGCGTCATGGCCTCTGTGGTCGATGCGGCTACCTTCTGGGCCACCTTCCCCCAGGTGGAGAATGGCCTGGGCCTGACGACAGTGGAGATAAAGGTGAATTATTTGGCCCCTGTTAAGAAGGGCAAACTTATCGCCAGGGGTCGATGTATCAAGATGGGCAAAACCCTTGCTCTGGGAGAAGCCTTCGTCAGGGATGAAGGAGAGAGGTTGATTGCCCATGGGACTTCCACGATGATGGTGCTGCCCGGACTAACAGTCCAGGGGTATGAAGAACTGCCTCCCGTGAGGTTGTAGGATTTTTTCCCCTGCTCAGTCCCTCCCCCTCGACGGGGGAGGGTGAGGGTGGGGGTGGACAGTTTTCTGAGGAATCTCAAAAAAGAAAGGATAGAAGCGATGGATATCGAGGCATTGGAGAAATTGATCAAAGAGAGGCGTTCCATCCGGAGATGGAAGGAAAAAGAAGTTCCCGACGAATTATTAAAGAAAGCCGTAGAATTAGCCGCCTGGGCTCCTAACGGAGGAAATTACCAGGGATGGCGTTTCATCGTGGTTAAGAACAGGGAGACCATCGGGAAGATGGCCAACGCTGTCCAGTCCGCTGCGGATAGAGTTGCCTCCTGGCCGGAAGCCAAATCGTGGGAGGAGGATGTCAAACGGTATCAAAGGAACACCTCCTTTTTCAGAGACGCACCTGCTTGCATCGGGGTGTTTATCAGTGAGTATCGGAGTGTCATGGATAAGGTCTTGACAGCAAGGGAGGCGGTTGATCCCGTGGCGAACCGGATCATGGGATTTCGAAGAACAGCTCCCACGGCGATTCAGAGCGCCTCTGCGGCGGCCGCCACAATGCTCCTGGCATTTCATCAGATGGGGTTGGGCGCAGTTTGGCTTGCCTCTCCGCTCATGGCGAAGAAAGAAATCGAGGAGATATTGAATGTTCCGGCGGAGATGGGGCTCGTCTGCCTCATTGCCGTGGGTTATCCGGATGAGTCCCCCCGGAAGGAGAGAAAGCCCGTAGAACAGGTGTTGGAGTTTTTTTGTTAAACCCTAATTGAGTTAAAAATTTTGATAAAATCCCCTCTAACTCCCCTTTTCCAAAGGGGAGAACCCATTTTCATCCCCCTTTTTCAAAGGGGGATGTATTTCTCCTCCCTTTGGCAAAGGGAGCTGGGGAGGGATTTTATGAAGTCTTTTCCGAAACACAAAATTTTAAAAAATTCAATTTACCGTTGTTTTGTTTTTAATAATCTCCAGAAACATCAGGATCTGCTTTTCGACCTGTTGGGGCGCATAACTTCGTGAATCCGTATGGTCAGCTTCGATGATCAGACAGGTTTTTTAGTGGCTTTGAAGAGTCTCCTTGAGAATATAAAGAAATGGGATGTTTCAATCGTTTCAAGTAGAAAGAGACAATTTCCGATAAAGTTCTTGAGTTTCGTAGGCTAAGGCAACGCCCAGATTATCCTCTATATTCTTTCGGCAGAATTCGAAAACCGATCGAACCTCTCCTCGATTCCCTAATTCAGAATGGTATTGCATCAGTTTTCTAGAAATATCCTCACGATATGGATCTACTTGTAAAATCTTATAGCAGTAATTCATAGCCTCAGAAAGACTGTGTTGTCCTTTGTGATAATCGAGAATTTTATTGAGGGCATGAAGATATTGATTTTTTAAATGTTCCCGGTCAATATAACACCAATCCTCATAAAGAGCCTCCACAAGAAAATCGCCCTGATAGAGATTCTCGGCATTGATGTAATGCTGGAAGGCCTCTTGGCTGTTCTCTTTCTTCTCTTTGGACTGGGCTAAATTCATCTGTTTGTTAAATTCATCGACATCATTCCATCCCCCCTTTCCCAGGCAGAGCTGATATCCGTCCGTTTTTCTCAACAGGTTTGGAAAATGATTCCGACCATTGGAGATAATAGAAAGGGTCTTCCTCAAAACCGAGAGGGTTACCCTGAAATTTAAATCATCCTGTGACGAAGAAGACTCTGGCCATAGAAGTTCAATGAGTATATCCTTCGGAACAGGGCCTTTATGGCGAGCAAAGAATAGA
>MGQQ01000162.1 GCA_001798855.1 Deltaproteobacteria bacterium RBG_16_49_23
ATTAAATAATAAATTGCGAAATTGCAAGCCTGACCCCAATAGACTTTTCGAATAGGCGACAGCCTTTTCTCCCTCGGGGCCTTCTCTGACAATCTCAGGGAGCACTTTCGCGACATCATCTGCAATCATTCCGTAATGTCTTCCTTCCGGAAACTCCCTGTCCTTGTATTCCTCTGTCTTCCAATTGAAGGCAAGATTATTCTGATAACATTGAGATTCAGGGTTCGTTTAAAGCAAAAGGTTCGTCGAGTTAAAGGCAGTCCGTAATAGAATTCAGTAGGAGGAGTGTTTCAAAAATCAGAAAGAATTTATAAGTTGGTATTTTTATATAATAGATGAAAATTTTCTGTATCCTCCCCCATGGTCGGGGCTAATCGACTTGATAGGAGCAGTAGAGGATATTCCTTTTAATCATACACTTCTCTTGTGACTTTAAATCTGTGAATGGTGTAGAGACCCTACCTGCTAGGTCTAGGGGTCTTCCTTTTTCCCTTAACTCTTGGCTTCGCTTGCTTCCCATCCGTCGAACTCCCCATCCAGCTCTTTGGCAACCTGCTCAAATAGGTCACCGATTTCAGAAAGCGAAGAATCCTCAGGAACGATGGTAATAGTGGCTAAGCATAACCAGTCGTCACCTTTGGCCGCCGGCTGCACCTGTGTGGTAAACTCACGCTCATTGAGCTTCACGGCAGCTTGCTTGGCAGCCAATTCTGTGGGCAGATAGAGATAAAACTCGAATTCATGGGGCCGCTTTACATCTAAACCAGATTCTCGAAGTTGTTGTAGTACCTTAGTCCGAAACGTTTCGCTCACGGTGCTAATCTCCTGTTAGCTCAACAATATTTAAGAATACTCAGACCAAGATTATTGTGCTAATACTTATCTTCCATTAAAGCCGATTTATTACCTCTTTAGATTGAGCAGCTTCGTAAGCTGGATCTCCACCGAGCCGTATCCCATGTCTCTATCATAAGGGTACTTGTCCACTAATGCAGGGGCACAAGCTTTCTCGGAAACAAAGTTCAGAGTGTTCTCATTGTAGACGGAGAGAAAAGCCTTTCCAGAGTGTTCATCAACTCGGATAAAGGGAGGTATCTTCCATTCCTCTTCATTCCAATCGACCTTTTCACCCAAAACTGTCCACTCACCTTTGATCAGTCCCAAGTCTCCGAATCGTCCGAGTAGGACGGCATCTTGAGGCCTCAGGTCATGCGGAATGACCGTCACGGAAGCCTTGGAAATGACTGGACCAAAGAAGTATCCGAAGATTCTACCCTTCCCATCCATTCGGGCTACCAAGCCCAGAGCATAGCCTTTTGTCCTAAGTGGAACGAGAAACCACGTCCCCTTTTTGTATGGCAACTTGTGTCTACCCACTTATAACTCGCTCCCCTTTTTAATGTACCGTTCCCTGTTTGGGTTATTCGGGCTGATTGGGTTTCTTTTGTTTAGGTCAGATGTTCCTCGATGTTCGTCATGTATCTTCTGCTCACGTCCAAGTCGGGCTTCACGATCGTCCGACCTGCGGTCCACTTCGAAATCCAAGTCTTTTGTTTTTGGATTTCTCGCGTGCTCTTTCTCACGTCGGTCGAGGTCTTTAGTCTGACCTGTGCGCTTGACATCCCCTGTTTCTGGGTCTCGAAGTTTATACGTTCCCCCTTTCGACTCTTCTTTCCTCTCACTTTTGCTAGCCTCATAAACCTCTACTGCTGTTCTTGCTGCTGCGTATGTTGCCAGTATAATTACAGCAGCTTCTGCAGCTTTTATTATGACCGGACCATAGGCTACTATCCCTGAAATAGCCAATGTTAAACTCACAGGTTCCTCCCCGTGAGCATCAACATATTTATATGGATTATTTAACCCATATGCATAATAATTCAACCTCTGTGGGTCATGTATAACGATTTGATTTATTGTCCCAGTTTTCGGATTAACCGCCCCTACAGGATCAGGTGAAACAAACCTTCCGATCCTGGCCTCCATGTATCTTGCACCGAAGTAATAGAGTCCTGTCTCCTCATCCTTCTCCTTACCGATAAACTTCTTATCGTTCTCAGGGAAGCCTGTGACCTGATATTCCTCTCCAAAAGGCTTGTAGTCTCCTCTCCAAACCACGCTCCCGCTGGCATCCGTCATCGATTGAGGGGTACCCGCAGGGTCGCTGTGATAATAATAGACCTTTTCAGCGGCAAGGGCAACGCCGGTTAAAAGAAGAATAGCCATCATCACACAGATAAGCAATTTCCCCACTGCTCTCATAATCGTCATCTCCTTTCTAAGAGGCGTACCTTTGGTCATTTTACGGATGTCTGGGGAACAGATTTAAGCTGATCAATCTGCTTCTGCAGCTCCTTGATCGCCCCGATCAGGATGGGAATGATTTCCGCATAGGCGACAGCCTTTTCTCCCTCGGGGCCTTCTCTGACAATCTCAGGGAGTATTTTCTCGACATCATCGGCGATCACTCCGAAATGTCTCCCCTCAGGAAAATCCTTCTCCTGGTATTCTTCCGTCTTCCAATTGAACGCAACGCTATCGATTTGTAGTATCTTCTGCAACGGAGAATCAATGGGCGTGATATTTGTCTTAAATTTTAAGTCAGAGGACTGATAACCTGAGTACGAGAATGTTACGCCATTGATGTAAAGCTTGTAGCCCCCGGGAAGTTGAGTCCCTATTCCTACGTTGCCGAGCTTATCGATTACCATTCTTGAATCCCAATTAGCTCCATTTCTGGTTAGAAAGTGCAATTTACCCGAGGTATCATCACCTTCCCTCGCTGCATACACCCCTCCGATATAGTTTGGACCAGCGGCATTATCCTGGATCGAAAGCATTATTCCGGTCCCGAAGCCATCCACCATATCCCCTGAGGTTTGAATCACAAATTCCGCCGCCCCGCCAAGCCCTGTGGTACCCGGTGTCTGACGTGTGGCACGAAGTGCCCAGGTGTTGCTGGGTTCAATAACATCGAGTTTCTTGGCAGGGGTTGTCGTACTAATACCAACCTTTCCACTCACATTGAGATCTCCATTTGCGGCAAAAACGATACCTCCGAGGACCACTAAAAAGATGATCAAACTTAACATTCTTGTCTTCATTTTCTTCCTCCTTGGAATAAGTATTTTGAACGATCATTACGAGACTATTGCTCAAGAGTAAAACTCCTGATGTTGGCGGTTCCCGCGCTGACACTGAGCATACCTTTAAGTATTGTGTCGGCAGTGTAAGCCGAATAGCTGCAGTTGTAGCCTCCTTCGATAGTCACCGAAATATCGCGATAGATATTAAGGTTCTCGGTAAATATGATTCCCTGGGTTCGAATAATGGCGCCGGGAGAAGCCGTGTTGTATGCCGCCTGCAATGAAGAGAAGTACTGGGTCCCAACCTTCACGGGAAGGTTGGCGCATGCGGCAACGTTGATGTAGTTCGTCTTCATCTCAATGTCGGAACCGCCGGCGTTAGACGCGGTTAGGGAAACCGTGTAAACGCCCGGACTTCGGTACGTGTGAGATGGATTCCGAAGAGTGCTCGTGGCGCCATCGCCAAAATTCCAGGTCCAAGACGTGGGATTGTAGGTGGACAGATCGGTGAAATTCACCGTTAGCGGGGCGCTGCCTGTCAGAGGAGACCCTGAGAAGCCGGCTGTGGGCGGAATGATCTGGAATGTCGCGGTGACCGTCTTGTCTGCATTCATGGTGATAACGCAGTTTCCGGTACCGCTGCAGCCACTGCCTGACCACCCGGCAAAGTAGGAGTTTGCATTTGACGAAGGGGTAAGCGTAACGACTGTTCCCAGGCTGTATATCTCCGTGCAGTCTCCGCCACAATTGATCCCGGCTGGAGAGCTTGTCACCGTTCCTGTTCCACCGCCAGCTTTCGCTACCGTCAGCTTGGGGTTTGGAGTCACGCTGGTTTCGCTTGTATAGCTCGACTCTCCTCCCCAATTGTAAGCTCTTACCCTGTAGTAGTACGTGACGCCCGGGGTCAATCCGCTATCGGTGTATGAAGTCACATTAGGCCCCACGGTCTGGATCTCGGCATATGTTCCACCGATCCCGGTCTTCCTTTCTATCTTGAATCCCTGTTCATTATCCGAGTTGTCCACCCAATTCAGGGTTACCTGAGTGGCATTCAAGGCCGCCCCCGTGAGGCTCGCCGGTGTTGCCGGAGGAATGAAGGCATCATTCATCACCTTTGCCACCAGCTTTCCATGAAGGTAGATATATTGGGCAATGAAGTTTCCGTTTCCATCATCCTCTGAGAGTACCCTTCCTTCCCTGTCATAATGGTAAAAGGTGTTTTTGGTTCCAACGGTCTTCGTCAGCCTCATGCTCTCGCCGTCATAGGCGTAGGTTGCGACAGGATTTCCACCAAGCTTGTAGTTTGTGAGGTTATGAAGTCTGTCGTATTCGAGGGTGTAGCCATTCATTCCTGTCGTGTCCCCGTCGTTATTGTAAGCGAAGGAGAAAGGCTCTCCTCCGGTCGTTGAAGTAAGCCGGTTTGTGCTATCGTAATTGTATGTTGTTGCCACCCCTGCCACCGTTTTCGTCCATCTGTTTCCATTTGTGTAATAGGTGAAAGACCCGGTCCCCCATGGGCCATTGAACGCTCTTAACCTGCTCAGCTCATCATAATCGAACGTCTGATTTTTCGAACTGTCGAGATAATTGGTGATGGAGGTCATGTTTCCCCTGGAATCCGCGTAGCCGTATCCCACATTCAGGGCGGCCCCCGCATTGATCTGGGTGACAAAGTTTCCGTTGTTGTAAGCCAGGGAGGCGGTGATCCCGTTGGCGTGAGTGATGCCGGAAGGAAGACCGATGCACGTTCCGGAGGTGCAGTAGCTCACGCTGGTTACTTTTCCCGGTATGGAGGTTACCTGATTGTTCGAGTTGTACATGTATTGCACGCGTCTGCCCGACGGATAGCCCAATGGAGGATAATAGATATCCGTCAGGTTGTCATTGCCGTCATATCTGTAGTCGGTGTAGTATGTTCTTCCAATAATGGTCTCCGTCTTTCTGGTGAGCCGGTTCGCTGGATCGTATTCATAGGTGATCGTTGCCGAAGGGTTGGTCATGCTTGTCCTGTTGTTCGCATTGTCGTATCCGAAGGTTACAGTTCCGGTGCCATAATTGATTGTCGTGAGCCGATCCAGAGCGTCGTAGCCATATGTAGTTGTTCCCAAACTATCTGACTTCCAGGCCATGTTCCCGATATTATCTCTCCCATAACTGATGGCGCCCTTTTCCGGGTGAGCCTCGAACTCAAGGAAGTTCTTCGAGTTGTAGTTGAAAGCCCTCGTGATGCTGCCTTGAGTGATACCAATGAGACTCCCAAGAATGTTGTAATTGTAAGAGGCGCTACCGAGGGGGTCTGTGACACCGACCAACAACTTCTCATCCGGATTCCCAAAGGCATTATGAGTAAAGGTGGTATTCCTCAGGGATTCGTCATTCATAACTACGTTACTCTGGGAATACTGGTACGCGATTCTAGAACTGTCTTTATGGGTTATCTGTGTGATTCTGTTGAAGTTGTCGAAATAGATCGTATCTCCGATGTTGGAGGTGGAATAGTTCTTCGGACCGCAGGTCTTATAGAAAATATCCGTGTCGATGTCCTTGCTGTCCGTGGCCCCTGTCGGCCTGCCCAATCCGTCATTGTAATGGTAGATCCAATATCCCCCTCTTGTTTCAAGCTTGTACGAATTGTCAGCGGGATAGGTAAAAGTGGTCGGATTCACCCCCGGCGGAGCTATGCTTGTCAGTCTGAGATTACCATCGTAGGTAAAAGAAGTCACATAGCCTCTTCCGTTGGTCTCACTGGCAATGGTCCCATTGTTATTGATCACTCGGGAGATGGAATAGATGGGATTGGTTATCGTTGAAATCCTTCCCTTATCCCAATCATATGAATTAGTGTGCCCATTGTGGTCGGTCCTGGTTCTGAGATTGCCCTTCTTGGTTGGACCGGCGTATTGATCCCAATAGGTGAAGGTGGTAATGACTCCATACTTGTTTAGCTGCGTGAGATTCCCGGTGTTGGTATCGTAAGTATAGGTTGTTGAGAAGCTCCCGGGGAATCCCCCTGAAACTGTCTCCGCAGCAGGTTTGTCCTTAACAATATTCATTGAAGTATTGTACCAGTACGTAATGCTTCTGTTTCGGGTCGTATCCCCGGATGCAGAGATAGTCTGGGGATTCCCGTAAGCGTCAAAATTGCTGAAGTTGGTCGTGTAGGTTCTGCCGTCTCTCGTAATTGAGTTCTGAGTCATGAGAGGAACATAGATAAATAGATCACTACCTACTAAAGGAACGTTATAATCATCATTAGAAATGGCAGGGGCATTTGTCCATCCGTACGAGACAGTCTCTTCCCCAACTATCTCTCTCGACTTAGGGAGGCCGATTTTCCACATGCTCCCATCTACCAAATGCTCTCCGTAACCATGATATTTGTAACGGTGGCTTCTCCCACACGGATCAGCTATTTCGGTATAATCATGATTTGTCCCGGCAGAATAGGCAATGCTCCATGTTCCAGCAGGAATCGTGCCGCTGGTCGTTTTTTGAACCACGCCCCAGATCGCATAAGGTGTCCATCCTTGCCCCCTATCAATCGCTGAGTCACCATAGGTGTATGTAATCACTCCTCCCGATGGGGTTGTGACCTGTTCCAGATCGAACGTATTATTCTGGTTATACTGGTACCTCCAGGGATTACCCACAGGGAGGTTGGCTTGTGTCAAAAAAGTTCTCCCCTGCGTGGGGGAGGAGGCATGGGTATAACTGATACTCACTCCTGATCCGGTGATAGAGATCAATCTTGTTGCGCCGTTGATTATGCTTGTGACGAAATCAATAGTCCTTCCTGTCGAGTCTATTACGTAATCGATTTCACTGCTTCCAAAGGATTTGTAATAAATGCTGATCTGGTTTCCGTGAACGTCCTGGATGAGTGTTGCATAATTGGCAAAGTGATTGGGGTAATCCGGATGTGGTGGGCCACTTTGGCCATAGTGGATTTTCATCCCATTGGTTAAAGTCAGAACGTAAGGTGTGGTATTTGTATCCAATATCCAGTACTCTTTCGTGATATACTTACTGGGGTTACTAAGAGAATTGTAGGCCGGAAACCTTGAACTATCGGGCATCTCAATTACGTGAGGGACATTGATATTATTTGATTTGAACAATTTTCCAAAATGGAGCGTCCAACCGTAACCCAGCCAGGTGTTTTCATCCGGAGACTGGCAGTACCATGGATTTGTTCCGAACTTGGCCCAAACATTACAGACATTCTTGGAGTTAAAAGTCCTTTGAATAACCAGGTCAAGCCCTCCGTTGCCCGGCAGCCGAATGTCTTCGAAAGTGAGGGTTAATCCACCCATGAAAGGATCGATATGCTCATTGGGTATCGAAGAAAGGGTCTCCCTGTAAGGATGAAGTCCGGGAGCATCATAAACCTCATAAGGAATAATATCGAGGGCAAATACCAAAGTGGATAATAAAGGGATGAAAAAGAAGAAAAGAGTGATTACGACTGCCTTTAGTGTTTTTCTCATTTTAAGCTCCCTTTTTAAGATAATGAAGATTTCGTTATTCGGGCGTGAGATTATTTCAATTTGTTCTTTTCGTCAATGCACGAAAGAGGGAATTTACTGAACAAAAAAGGAAATTCTATTGAACAAACGAGATATTTATTGAACAAATGAGAACACCCTCTCTGAAAAGGTAAAATGGAGGTCGTTCTGAGCACAGAAAGAGATGGCGGGGGAGAAATTTTCTGGGAAATGGTTGGAACAAAATGGATAAAATATTTTGACATCGGAAATATTATTTGCCATAATGCGACATTATGATATGGGTTGCCAGGCTGGGGGAATTAACGCTTTTCTTTTTACAGCGAACCGGACGGATGGGCCTCTTTCTGGCTAAAGCCTTTCTCTGCGCCACCACCCCTCCCCTAAAATTTTCCTGGATCATCAAACAATTCTGGTTTATCGGATTTCAATCCACCCTGGTCATCCTCCTGACGGGCGCTTTTTCAGGAATGGTTCTTGGCCTTCAGGGGTTTTATACTCTCAACCGGTTTGGCTCTACGGCCCTGCTCGGACCCATGGTGGCGCTGTCACTCATTAAGGAATTGGGGCCGGTCCTTTCTGCGTTGATGGTAACAGGAAGGGCCGGCTCAGCCATGACTGCAGAGATAGGGATCATGCGGATCAGCGAACAGATCGATGCCATGGAGATCATGGGCCTCAACCCTTTCCGATATCTCATTGTCCCAAAACTGATTGCAGGGATCATCGCCCTTCCCCTCCTCACCGCTATGTTTAATGTGGTAGGCATCTTTGGAGGTTATCTGATCGGAGGAAAACTGCTGGGCATCGGCGAAGGCACCTATTTTGGTGAAATGGCGAATTATGTGAGAATCGAAGATGTGTTGGAAGGCATCTACAAATCCCTCAGCTTTGGTGTATTGATCACCTGGGTCTGTTCGTACAAAGGCTACTATGCCGGATTTGGAGCGGAAGGGGTGAGCAAGGCAACCACGCAAGCCGTGGTGCTCTCATCGGTCCTGGTCCTCTTCTGGGATTATATCATGACGTCTCTTCTCTTCTGAGGCTAAAGATGATTCAGATTGAAAACATCTATAAATCATTCAATGGATTTGCAGTGCTCAAGGCCCTCTCCTTCCAGGTAGGAAAAGGAGAGATCTTTGCCCTGATGGGGGGAAGCGGCAATGGAAAGAGCGTCATTCTCAAACATATCGTCGGGTTGATGAAACCCGATCAGGGGCATGTCTTTGTCGACGGAAAGGATATATGCCATTTGAAAGGGAACCATCTCGAAGAGATACGAGGCCGTATCGGTTTCCTCTTTCAAAATGGCGCCCTGTTCACTTCTTTCACGGTTTATGAAAATGTGGCCTTCCCCCTTCGGGAGAAAACGAAATGGGGTGAAAATGAGATCAGGGAAAAGGTGCTCATGGAACTGGATCAGGTCGGTTTAGCCGGAGCAGAAAATAAATACCCCGCTGAGCTCAGCGGGGGAATGATCAAACGCACTGCTTTTGCCCGGGCCCTGGTGAAGAAACCTGAAATTATGCTTTTCGATGAGCCCACCACCGGACTAGACCCCATTACTGCCCATACGATTCTCGATCTCATCAAGTCGCTCCATGGACATCTGGGATTTACGGCCATCATCGTCAGCCATGAACTCTCAAGGGTATTCCAGATCGCGCATAAAGTGGCGATGTTGCATGAGGGGACGATCTGGACCATAGGAACTCCTGAAGAAATCCTGTCTTCAAAAGATCCTGTCGTCCGGCAATTTATCAGCGGAGCGACCGAGGGACCGCTGAAGTTTTATTAGAGGTGAAGAGATGAAAAAATTTAACATTGAATTAGCTGTCGGATTATTCGTTCTTGCCGGTATTCTCTGTCTGGGCTACCTTTCCATTAAGCTCGGAAAGATGGAGATCATAGGAGGAAAGGGATACGAGGTCTATGCGGTTTTTTCCAACAGCGGGGGGATAAAAACCGGTTCTGCAATCGTTCTGGCGGGTGTGGAAGTGGGACGGGTGAAGAGCATCATTCTGGAAAACTATCAAGCCCGGATTGCATTCATCCTTAATCCTGATGTAAAAATTCAGGAAGATGCGATTGCCTCCGTCAAGACCAGAGGGTTGGTGGGAGAAAAGTTTATCGAGATCACGCCAGGGGGGTCTGAGAAATTCATTCCCCAGGGGGGAAAAATCAGGGAGACCCAGCCCTCCGTCGACCTGGAAGAACTGATCTCAAAACTCGTCTTTGAAAAAATCTGACCAAACATATTTCGAATTTCCGTTTGCAAGGTCAGGCAGGATACCTGACCTATTAATAGCCGAGGCATCCTGCCTCGGAAAATGTTAGAGACAAATTCTCAGACCTTTATGTGCAAGAATCTAAGCGCATGAAGAGACCGGGGGGCCTATCATGAACCGGACCTTTATTATCCAGGCGATTCTCTGCGTCTCTTTCACTTTCGGAAGAGCGGCAACCGGCTTTGCAGGAGAACCTCTGGAGCAACTGAGGCAGACCACAGATAAGGTTCTCTCCGTATTGGCCGACCAGGCTCTAAAGGGTTCTGCTAAAACCAGAGAGAGAAGGGAGCGGATTCAAAAAATAGTTGACGAGCGTTTCGATTGGGAAGAGATGGCGCGTCGCTCCCTTGCAAGGCACTGGGCGCAGAGGACTCCTGAGGAAAAGAGGGAGTTTATCCCTCTCTTTAAAGAGTTGTTGGAAAGGGTTTATGCCGACAAGGTGGAAGGCTATTCCTGGAATAAGATTCTCTACGAAGGAGAGCATACCGACGGAAATTATGCAGCCGTTAAGGTCAAGATCACCACTGCAAAAGACCAGGCGATTCATGTGGAATACCGCATCTGGAAAAAGGGAAACGATTGGCTCGTCTATGACTTCTCGGTGGAAGGGGTGGGTCTGGTAAACAATTACCGGACACAATTCAACGAGATCATTCTTAAATCCTCTTTTCAGGAGTTGATCAAGAGGCTGAAGGCCAAATCGGCGCAGAACTGAAATAGAGAAGTAAAGGAGATCAGAGATGAGGATATCTTTCAGACTGCTCTTACTATTTACTTTTGGACTCATCGCTTTTCCTGGCCTCGCCCCTGCCGAACCTGAGATTCTTATCCAGCTTCCATTCACCGAGACTCTGGTGGCGCAGGCAAGCGGATTCCCCCGGGAACCCGTCCAACCCAACCCCGACCAAACCTCTGAGGCCAATCCCAATCTCCTTGAGTCATCCGCCGGGTACACGGTCTCCGATCCTCCTGTTCTCATGGCCCAGTTGAAGGCCCCCATTGAAAAAGAGACTGAAATAGAAGAACGGCCGGACACCCTTGCCGATCCCCTTGAGCCTGTCAACCGGATCTTCTTTCATGTCAATGATAAACTCTATTTCTGGGCGCTCAAGCCCATTGCCTCCGGATATAGAGTGGTTGTCCCTGAGGATGTGAGGCTCGGCATTAAAAATGCCTTTTCCAATCTCACCACCCCTGTTCGCCTGGTCAACTGCCTCCTTCAAGCCAATTTCAAAGGAGCTGGAAATGAAACCATCCGCTTTCTTTTGAATTCAACACTGGGTTTAGCCGGTTTCCTCGATCCTGCGAAAACAGAGCTGAGGATAGAGAAACGGGATGAAGATTTCGGTCAGACCCTCGGCTCCTGGGGATTGGGACCGGCTATCTATATCGAGTGGCCGATTCTCGGAGCCTCCAATTTACGCGATACCATTGGCTATGCGGGCGACCTCTTCCTCGATCCTAAGACCTACCTGATCCAGTCCGTGCCTGTCAGTCTTGCCGTTCGAACCTATGATACGGTCAACGAAACCTCCTTCAGGATCGGAGAATACGAGGACTTCAAAAAAAATGCCCTCGACCCTTATATTTCCAAAAGAGAGGCCTATCACCAGTACCGCAAATACAAAATAAAAGAAAGAAAATGAGAGGGGTAAAAAGGTGAAGAGGGAGAAAAAAACAGAACAAAAGAAGAGGGTGTCAGGTATCGATAAGAGGAAGCATCCCAGATTTTTTGTCGAGCTTCCTCTCGATTACTCGCGCAAAGGCAAAAAACCAGATTTCGGTGGAATGGTTCAAAATGCGAGTGAAAGTGGCATTTTCGTCTACCTTCCCGAAAAAATTGAAGTCGGAGAAACGGTGAAAGTTGAAATCTATTTTGCAAAAGGTCTGGAACTGAATACTGTGGAGGGAACGGCTAAAATCGTCTGGGCTGATCTGGCTGGGAAGGAGACCTGGAGGGAGCACCGGTATGGACTGGAATTCCACTCCATGCCAAGAGGGATGATTCAAAAATTGAGAAATCTATTGAAAGACCTGGGAGATACTCACAAACCTTAAGAAGTAGACCCCATGGTAGTCAATAAAAAAATCCGCCGGTTCTTTTTCCCATCCTTGACCCCTGCCTTTTTGATCCGGGCAGGTTGTATCGCCCTCATTGCCTACCTGGTCTTTGGACATCTGCTGACACCCTTCCGTATTAAAGGACACAGCATGGAGCCCGCCTATCGAGACGGGGAGTTCAATTTCTGCTGGAGATTTCAATATTTCTTTTCGAAACCCAAAAAGGGGGATGTCGTCGTCATCCGTTTCGCAGGTCAGAGGGTATCGCTTCTGAAGAGAGTCGTCGCCCTGGAAGGTGAAGAAGTCGAATTCCGAAATGGGCGCCTCTTTACCAACAGCAAGGAGATGAATGAACCTTATATTCATACTCCTTACGACTGGAACCTTTCGCCCCGTCAGGTGGAGTCCGATTCGATCTATGTGGTGGGGGACAACAGGAGCGGACCGATACAGAACCATTTTTTTGGGCAGACCTCCCTCAAACGTGTCTTAGGGAGCCCTCTATGGTAATTCCTGTCGGAGATTACAGAAAGGCGCTAAACCCTGCCGAAATTGCATCAAAACGTAAACCCGCTGCAGCCGCCGGCCCAGGCTCCGCCCCAGAGGGCCTCTGGCCCGGAGGGAGCAGTGGCATTATTTCTAACGGAGTGAAACTCAAATATCTCCTGATTGCCCTGATCATCATTGGACTTGGAATAGGGACATCCCTTACCCTTTTTCAGAGTGAAGAAAAAAGGGTGAAGAAGCATTTTCGCCTGCTTTCCGAAGGAGTGTCGAAAGAACCCGGTGAAAACATCTTTACCATGGATCAGAAGATCAAGAAGATCGGCTCCCTTTTCGATGAAACCTGTGAGATGAATGTCCCGGCTCATTCCCTCTCGGGGATGCTGACCCGTGATGAAATAACCGGTTATGCAGCCCGCGGTCGCCTCCATTTTTCGCAACTCCATTTGAAGTTCTATGATTTTAAGATCACCCTCCCCCAGGAGGGTATTGCCAACGTCCACCTGACCGCCCGGGTGACCGGAAAGACGAGGGCCGGAGAGGCGGTGAACGAAGCTCACGAACTCGATTGTCTCTTAAAGAAGGCGGAGAAAAAATGGCTCTTCAGCCATATTAAAGTTGTAGAAGTCTTGAAGAAATAGCCTTTGTTTGTCATTCCGGGCTTGACTTAGCCTGCCCCGCACTTGATGCGGGGGAATCCAGTGCCTATAGTCCCTTTAGAGCCTTTTGGAGGCTATGATTGCATTGAAAGAGATTTTCGATAGCTTCTTCGATATCACCGGTCACGGAACTTAATCCCAGTTCTTTTGCTTTTTGAGCCCACTTCTTATACTCCACGATATGGCTTTCATTGTGTTCTATCCAGTGGTCGATGATGACCGAGAGTTTCTTCTTTTCATCCATTTTTTTCTCCATCCCCCTTAATTTCAGGTTTCCGATTGAAAAACCCTTATTTCAATTTGAAATTTGCAATTTGAAATTTGAAATGTTTGTTTAAGGCGTGGCTATCTTTTTACCTAACTCATAAGCCTCTTTTTTCGCCTTCTCATTCTTATCAACCTGGCCCTTTTGACCGGCAGAAGTTTGAACGACACCCATCAAGTTCATGCCTGAAAATGTACAGGTAGACTTAAAACTGTGAACAATGGGGTCGGCGGTATGGGCATTGGGGTCTCCGCAAACAGTGATGACCCCGATTCTCTTTCCCTTCATTTTTCGAGAGTAGGCCTTGTGCCAATTCCAATCTCCGTCAAAGAAGGCACACCAGCGGTCCAGGTAGGCTTTCATCTGTGAGGTCATTGCCCAGAAATAGAGGGGGGCGCTGTGGAGGATGCCACCTGCCTTAAGAACCTTCCTGTGAATCTCGAGCATGTCGTCCTGGATGGCGCATATTCCCGTCTCATTACATTTCCCGCAATCGAGGCACCCTGAAATCTTCTTCTGGCTCAGGATGATCTTCTCCACATTTGCACCCGCCTCTTTTGCCCCTGCCAGGGCTTGATCCAGAAGAATATCGCTGTTCCCACCCATCCTCGGACTCCCAAGCACTCCCAGTATCTCCATTCTTCTCTCCTCTATAGAAACGAATAGCACGAATGACACAAATGAGATAACGAATTTCACGAATGCCCTTTGGGCATAATAGATTTCCTATAAATCATTAACTTACTGAAGTCAACCCATCGAACCCCTTGACACCCTGCTCTCTATTTTGTACGCTTCAATTAAGCCCTTTGGCCGGATTCGGGTACAGAAGAGATGGAAAAGACCGGAAGGAAAAAAAGGATTCCTGAAGAAGACATTTCAAAGAAAGAGCGTGGATGTTCCTTCAGCTGGGAGAAATTGATTGAGATGAAGGACAATCAGACTCAATTTTTTGCCGGGGACGGGTTTAAAAGGCTGCGCATACTGGACATGGATGCAAAAAAGAAGAGTATTCACATGATCTGCGAGTTAGGGAAAAAGACCTGGCCTTTGCATTTCGATAAACTGGAGGAGTTGCACGATAAGATTCACGATGAAAAAATCAAGCTTATCCCCTACGAGATTGATCGATTGATGCCCACCTGGGGAAACTTCATTACGGGTTTGTTTAAATACCTCGAATGCGACAAGGATTAACCACCAACCGGCGGGCCCACCTATAAAAAATAACCCCTCCACACCTCCCCATAACATCTAACCGCGTCCCATATCTCGAGGGTTGGATACAAGGAAGGCACTCCACAGATCCCCCATCCCCCTCCTCACCTCCCCCTTGAAGGGGGAGGGAATTATTAGGGGAATTTCGAATACGTTTGGTTAGCCTTAAAATTATGGGGTATAGAGTGTTACGAGGAGCTCACACTTTTCATCCGAAATATTTCGAAGTTTATGCCTGGTTTCAGAATCGAAATGGATGGTCTCTCCCTGTTTCAGGTGAAACACTTTGCCTCCCAGGGTAAGCTCAAATTCTCCTTTATAGACAAATATGAACTCTTCGCCCGGTTTGACCGAAGTAAAAATGATCAGGGTGTCGGCCACCCCTCCATTGGTGACAAATATCTTATTCGCATTGACAATATAGGATTCACCATCGCGGATGGCCGTGGATTCGATCGAAAGCGCATCCGATCCGGCATTCGATTCGGTTAAACAGAAAGCGCCGATCTTCTCTCCTGCGGCCAGGGGAGGGAGAAATTTCGCCTTCTGTTCATCGCTGCCGAACTGACTCAGGGGATAGACGACCACACTGTTATGCACGGCGATGGTCAGACCCATGGCTGCGCAGACCCGTGAAATCTCTTCAATCGCCAGGCAATAGGAGATCGAGTCTGTCTCGGCTCCGCTGTATTGTCTTGGAGCCTGCATTCCAAAAAAAATTGAGGGGCCCCATCTTCTCTACAACTTCCCATGGGAAATGTCCCTCCTCGTCAATCTCTCTGGCGATGGGGGCCAGTTCAGCCTTTGCAAACTCCCGGACCATTCGACGGATTTGTCTCTGCTTGAGTGAAAGGGTGCAATCCAAATCCATCACCTCAATCAAAAAAAGATTGATTTTAAATCATCATAAAAGTAAAATATTAAAATATCAATGTGACCCATACACACGGTGATATAGAGATTGAATTACACGCCCCTCATGGGTGCATTCAACACAACCTAAAAATATTTCTTCCCCTTTCTTGATGCCTGCCTGCGCGAAGCCGCTTCGGCGAAGGCAGGGGAGGGGACGGAGGGCGATGACATGGACATCAATCATCAAAGCTGGGACAAGAAGGAGAGCCTCTCAAGGCGGATGTTTCTGAAAGTGGTCGGATGGTTAACCCTAACAGGCGGAACCTGGAAAATACCGGGAATAGCCCATTCACAGGAAAAACCGGACGTTCAGTCTGAGAATGTCAGGTTTGAAGGGCAAGGGGGTACAGTAGGCGGTTACCTTTCGAAGCCTGCCGGAAAAGGGCCCTATCCGGGCGTGATCGTAATACATGAAAACAGGGCGATCACGGACTATATTAGAAACGTCAACAGGAACCTTGCAAAAGAAGGATATGTCAGCCTTGCCGTGAACCTTGTATCCCGCAGCCTCGGACCGGATTATCCCGGCGATACGGATGAGGCGCGCGAAGCCCTGGGTAAACTATCCGATGCCGATGCAATGGCTGATCTGGATGTCGGCGTAGAATATCTTAAAAAGCAGCCCGTCGTCTTTACGAACTCCATTGGATGTATGGGGTTTTGTATGGGCGGAAGATTTTCTCTCCTTTTCGCTGCTCACAGAAAAGACTTAAAGGCAGCCGTGGTCTTTTATGGCCGCACAATAAACAAGATCACCCCTCTGCAGCCAAAATCACCTATTGATGTTGTGCCCGAGATGAAAGCCATGCTGCTCGGGAATTACGGAGCAGCAGATGCGGCCATTCCTGTTGATGATGTTAAAAAACTCGAAGAAGAATTGAAGAAAAATAATAAGGTCTTTGACATGAAGATATACCCGGAGGCAAAACACGCCTTTCACAGGGAAGGACCGAATTACCACCCGGAAGCTGCAAAGGATTCATGGAAACGGACTCTGGACTGGTTCGCCAAATACCTGAAGAAATAAGTCTTGAGAGAATAATTTCATCAATGGCCCGGCAGTTGAGCCTTCTGATTAAACCTGTGTCTGCGGATTGCAATATGCGATGTAAATATTGCTTTTACATACGCCCCGGCGATCCCTACCGTTCCGAAGGGCGTCATCTCATGGATGATAGAACCCTCCGGACAATGATATCCTCTTATATGAAATCAGCCGGAAAATGCGCCTCTTTTGGCTGGCAGGGAGGAGAGCCCCTTCTGGCCGGCATCGATTTTTTTAAAAGGGTGGCGGAATATCAGCAAAGTTATGGCTTATCGGCACAGCTCGTAAGCAATAACCTGCAAACCAATGGACTCTTGCTCAATGACGAATGGGCCAAATTCTTCAAACGTTATAACTTCTTCATCGGAGTGAGCCTCGATGGCCCTGAAGAATATCATAACGCCTATCGCCATGCGCTCAACGGCCTGGATTCCTTCCGACAGACAATGAAAGGAATTCAAACCCTCAGAAATCATCAGGTGGAATTCAGTATTCTCACCGTTGTCAATGACATCACGGTCAAGAAGCCTGCGGAGCTCTTCCAATTTTTCATAAGAAATGGGCTCTATCATTTGCAGTTCATACCCTGTGTTGAGATGAACAGAGAGACACAGGAAATGAAAGGCTACTCTTTAAGTGTTCCGGATTACAAAGACTTTCTCTGCACCCTTTTCGACGTCTGGTATAACAAAGGCAAACCCATTGCCTCCATAAGACTTTTCGAGAACATCCTGGCCGTCTATATGGGGATCGATCCTGAAATATGTGCCTTCCATAACGAGTGTGGCAGTTATGTTGTGGTTGAATACAACGGGGATGTTTATCCCTGTGATTTTTTTGTGGAAGAGGATTGGATGGCCGGAAACCTTCTTGAAACGCCGGTCCATGAGATGATGAACGGCCCGAAGTTACAGGCATTCAATCGCCGCAAAATTCAGCAATCCTCCGGATGCAGTAATTGTGAATGGAATTTTATCTGTCATTTCGGATGCCAGCATGACCGCCTGGTGAATGGGATGAATTATCTTTGCGAGGCGTACAGGGAATTCTTCAGCTACACACAAAAAAGATTCCACCTATTAAAACAGGCCTTATCAACCTAACACTGCTTTATAAATTGATTTCCTATCACCCGATATCCTGATCTCCTGATCCCCTGATTCCCCTATCTCCTTATCTCCCCATCTTTTTTAAAAAGGCGCCCCATTCTCTTTCACTCGAAGATTACTAAAAACTAAATTGAGCGATTTATTATTCTAAATGTAGCCGCAACCTTTAGGTTGCGTGATTTTACCTGCCCGCCGAATAAGTTCTTTGGCAGGCGGGTCGGAAACGATTTCTCACCCAACGGGTGAGAGGAAACCGCAGGCTAAAGCCTTCGGCTACAGGTTCCTTTCAAAAGAATCGCTCAATTTAGGTAAAAGATATCTCATTATTAAATAAGTTCCAAATACCTGTCCCTCCCTTTTTCCCTCCGGGTCGGAGACTAAAGGGGGGCGAGGGGGGATGATCGATCTTAATTATCCAGCCGCCCCTTCAAGGATAAGGTCGTCCTTGATCTGGATACAACCGATCACGCTCTGAGCCGCAGGGCAGGAGGTCAGATAAGAAGAGAAGGCTTCTCTCGCCTCCTTCTCCTTTCCCGCAGCCACCTTCAAATAGTACTTGACCCGAATCTGGGTGATCTTCAGCACATTGTTAACATTTTCGATATCCCCTTCCACTTCCGCCCGATAAAGGTCTTCAGGAGTGGGAATCTGTTTTTCGGCCAGGAACCTGGCCAGCGTTCCCGTCATTCAGGCTGCCGTGGCCGCAACGATATGGTCAAGCGTGGCAGCATGTTCTTTTTCCGGTTCTATTTTATAGAACCGCTTGATCCCTCCGTGGACCCCGTAATAGACCGGCTCATTAAATCCCTCGATCATCGCCCTTCGGGTCGGACCTTTTTCCCTTACGATTTTGATTCGCGACGTGTGAACAATCTCACCCATAGGCGCCTCCTTAATTCATCGTTTTTAAATTCCGGTCTCCGCATTCCGCATTTGTAGAGGCTAATTGTTTTATGGATGGCCCCATCCCTTTTTGAAGCCTCTCATTACAATCTTGGAAATGCCTGATTGCAAGACCTGATCCCAGAGCTACGAACACAAGATTTACGCAAATACCGAATTACCAATGCCCCTATGGACCCACGGAGGACCCCAACCTGCTTCCTCAAAATCATGCAGCTTTTTCCATCTTGATAGACGTAACAGTTTAGTCCTTATCTTACCCGTAGGTTGTCGAGATATCAACTTGAATTATTATCCCAAATCCCGATATAGAAAAAATAGACGTACCTAACCGGGAGAATTTAGAGAGATTTTTTTAAAGTGAGAATTCCTGATTCTTCAAATCGTCTCTTTATCCCGTATCATTAGAGAGCGCCCCAACGGGGCATGGCCATTCGCTTTTGAGCAAACGACCTCCTTAACCTATCTCTTTCCTCTGGATTTGTCTCTGTTTTCACCCATATGGATATCAACTCAGTTCAAAGGCCTTGTGCCTGATCCCTTAAACAATTTCAACTTTTCCAGATCGATCATCAGCTTCAGAACGGTCTTGCCGGCATGCTTCACGATCCGGCCCGCGATCTGAACCATTTTCCATCGAAAGGTAGCAATCGTCTGTTTGATCCAAGACTCCGGACACGAGAACCGTTTGAACCCAATAAACTGGGGGATGGCAAGGCAAGTTGGGGTCCATTGGAAAAGGAGGCTTTGGGCCGATGGGTTGACAAAAAGAATAGATGGGGTTTCAAAGTCCGTATTTTTTCAACTTGCGCCACAGCGTGCTGCGGTCAATACCCAAGATTCGGGAAATTTCATTTTTGTTCTTATACTTTCTACACATTTCTTGAATAAGGGTCTTTTCTGTTTCGCCCAAGGCGGTCTCAAGATGGGCTGCAGGTTCTTCGGCTGCGGAGGGTCGCGTTTTTCTTTCCAGACAGGCCTCCAGGAGAGCGCTAATCTTTTCCCCGTGCTTCCCGGGCTGATATAGGAGACAAAACCGTTTGGCAATGTTTTCCAGTTCCCGAACATTTCCCTTAAAAGGTTCATTTTCTAAAATACGTCGAATCAATTGTTTCTTTTTAATCAGAGAACCGATGATCTCCTTGCGCGTCCTGCCTATAAAATGCAAAAAGAGTGGAGCCAAATCTTCCGGACGTTCGCATAGAGGAGGAATATGCAGGCGGAAGGCGCTCAAACGATAATAAAGATCTTCCCGGAACCGATGGTCAGCGACACAGGATTCCATATCAAGGTTGGTAGCGGCTATAATGCGAATTTCCACGGGAATAATTCGGTCGCTTCCAAGTTTCAAAATTTCATGTTCAGAGAGGAGGCGCAAAAGTTTGGCTTGCAGAGAATAGCTGAGGGAGGTAATTTCATCCAGAAAAAGCGTTCCTTTATGGGCTAACTCAATCAGGCCTTTTTTCCCGGAAACATGAGCCCCGGTAAAGGCCCCTTTCTCATAACCAAAAAGTTCGCTTTCCAGAAGCTCACTCGGCAGGGTGGCACAATTGATGGCCACAAAAGGACCTTTGCACTGATTACTGATCGTGTGAATACTGTGGGCGAAAAGCTCTTTACCTGTCCCACTTTCTCCTGTAATCAGAATGGGACCTTGAGCTGCGGCGAATAGAGACGCTTTCTCTTGGCATAAGCGTATCGCCGGGCTTTCGCCTATAATATCGTCTAATTTGTACTTGGCTACAAAACCCCGGTCATGAAGTTTTTTCCTTACCGTAAATTCCGCATCCTGGATTTCATCAATTTTCGTAAAGGTGCAAACTAAACCATGAATTCCTTCTGAGGAGCGAACGGGTATGTAGTTTACAACTAAATTTTCCCTCTCGATGGCGTTGAGAATTTTATGGCCTTGATATAATACTTCCTCCGCGGTTTTACTGCCGAAGAGATCCGTTACCCTCTGGCCCTGCAGCTTCTTGGTTCCCAAACGGGTTTGGGCGGGAGGATTGTCTAAAATGACCTGCCCGGCCTCATCGGTTAATAGCAGACCTTCGGGGAAATGGTTGACCACAGCATTAAGCTGTGATATCCGGCGGATTCCTTCATGCTGAATTTTACAGATTTCCAGGGCATTCTTGACCGCCATGCGAATCATGTCCATGCCCTTATAAAGTAAAATCCCCTTCATCCCCAGTTTTTCAGCAATCCCGACTGTATAACTCCCTCCGATTACCACCCTGTAGCCTTTTTCCTTCCCTATCTTGCAGGCATTCTCATATTCCCCACTGGTGTCACAGTAAAAAGGCAAAAAGGAAGCGTTCATCACCTGCGATAGGAGGGAAAGGTCAAAATCCCGGTCATCTCCTGACAGACACAAGCTGATACGATTATCGAAATTCTGGGCCTCCTGGGTGGCCCGGATCAAATCAGGAAACGTTGGGCGGAAGGAGATGATCGGAATTTTGAGATGCTTTGAATGCATTCTCCTGGTTGACGGTCCAGCCAATACAATATCTGCTACCCCTTCGATTTCTCGTAAAAAAAACTCCGCTTCCTCCAACAAGCTGGTGATAAAAATAAAATCGGCATCATCGCCAAACTCGGCAGCAACTTTCCGGGCGATGGCGATCACGGGCTTATATCCCACAATACAAAGTTTAGGTTTCATCTCCTTCTTCCACGTATGTTTCATCTTTACATCATTTTTTTCATGTTTGCAACAAAACAATCATTCAAGGTCTTTCCTTTCTACCTGTAAGTCACCGCCATTCATCTGATTTTTTTACTTTATTTATAAAAAATAGTTCAAATCTCCCTTTGGCATTTATTTTGCTGTAATTCTTTTGTCCTCAGAAAAAGATTAAAAGGGGGCGGTTTCATGAAGATCATCGATGTTGTTGCCAATAACCTTACGATTCCCTACCCGGGGAAGGTGAGGCCCGCCTGGCAGCCTGGCCTGGTCATTTCCTCCCACAACTTCACCTTGGTGCGCATCTTCACCGATGAAGGGATTATGGGCATTGGGGGAACAAGCGGCCATCTTGCCGGGGTGATCTTAACCCAAGTCAAACCCTATTTGGTTGGCGAAGACCCATTGGCGGCGGAACGCTTGGCCCGAGTTTATCGCAATGCCGGAAGCGGCATCTGGTGTATAGATATGGCTTTGTGGGATATTATCGGCAAGGCTGCGCGCCTTCCGCTTCATAAACTTTGGGGAAGCTACCGCAATAAAATATTGGCTTACGCCAGCGCGGTTGAAATGGGAAAACCTGAAGATCGAGCCTTGCTTGCGGCACACTATCAAGAATTGGGATTTAAGGCCATGAAGCTCCGGTTCCACAATGAGAAGATGGCCGATGACCTATTCATCCTGGATGCCTGTCTGAAGGCAACCCAGGGGAAAATGGATTTTATGGTGGATGCCAATCAGGCCACCAATTTACCATCTCCCGAACAGGGGGTAGTCTGGGATTTTCAGAGGGCTTGGCGTATGGCCCGCGAATTGGAAGCCCGGGGGGGGCTCTGGCTGGAGGAACCACTCTCCCGCTATGATTTTGACAATCTGATTCGCCTGCGAGAGGCCACGGAAATTTACATCGCCGGAGGGGAAAAAAATCAGGGACTGCACGAATTCCGCTGGCTCATCGAACGCGGGGTTTACGACATCATCCAGCCAGATTGCGCCATGTCCGAAGGCGTCTCCCAGCTGCGCAAGGTTGCGGCCATGGCCGAAATATACAAAAGGCACTTCGTCCCCCACCATAGCATGAGCGGAATCGGCCTATCAGCGGCAATCCATCTGTCCTGCACGTTTCCGGGTTTGACTTGGGTGGAACTGATGTACGAGCCAAGAACCCGAACGATCGAAGCTTATCAGCAATTGGGCGGTATTTTGGAATCAAAAATCTGGATTGACAGGGAAGGATACGTCGCCGCCCCCGACGGCCCCGGGTTAGGAGTCATCCTCAACGAAAAAAAGATTGATCAATATACAGTTTAGTCTTCCCCACTTCACTTTTATTTTTGGCCGGTTGGAAAGACGGAGAGGCCTGAAGGTATGAAGATCAAGAATCGAGAAAGTTTAGTTGCAACTGGAGATATCGCCGGCCGGCAGGTGGTATTAGAGATCCTTGAGACTGCCCTTCAAACCCTTGACTCCTATCAGGTGATCAGGAATCTTTTAAGGCTGGATGGAAATATTCTTCGGATAGGAAACCAAAAATGGAATCTGCAGGAGAAACGCCGTCTTTTTGTGGTTGGAGCCGGGAAAGCCTGTAACTCCATGGCCAAAGCGGTTGAAGATACGTTGGGAAACCGGATTACTAAGGGCATAGTGATTGTAAAACAAATAGACGGTGCGGGTTCATTACACCGGATAGAATTGGCAGTAGGCGGCCACCCTCTCCCCAACGAGGAGGGTCTGCTGGCCAGCCGACGTATTTTGGACCTGGTGAATGATGCTGGACCTGGGGATCTTTTTATTGGCTTGATTAGCGGCGGAAGTTCGGCCTTGATGAGTTGCCCTGTCCCTGGAATCACTTTAGAGGATGAAATGAAAGTAACGGCCGAGCTTTTGCGTAGCGGCGCCCGCATCCTGGAAATCAATGCCGTGCGCCGCCACATTTCTGCCGCCAATGGAGGTCGATTAGCCCAAAAAATTGAAGCCAAAGGGGCGGAGATGATCAATTTGATCATCTCCGATTCCGTGGGGAGCAAGCCCACGATTGACCCAGACCAACCCGCTAAATTTTTCGGGACCCCCGTGGCAGCGGATTCCACCACTCTTCAGGATGCCCGCAACGTCTTAAAAAAATATGATCTTCTTCCCCTGATTCCACCCTCGATCGTTGAATTCCTTCACAACCCCAACCCCGCACATGAGACTCCTAAAACTCTCGGCAATTGCATCCATCATTTCGTATTGCAAAAACCGGCAGATGCCTGTGAGGCTGCCAAACGAGCGGTGGATAGGATGGGCCTTGACGGGTTGATCCTGACCACACACCTCGAAGGGGAGAGCCGGGAAGGAGGGATATTTTTGGCCGCTGTAGCCAAGGAAACCGCTTTGAACCATCGCCCCCTTGCACCTCCTTGCGTGCTGATTGCGGGGGGGGAAACGACAACCAGAGTCGATGGTCCCTGCGGAATGGGGGGCCCTTCTCAGGAACTGGCTCTTAGTTTTGCATTAGAAACGGCAGGCCTGGAAGGATTTTGTATTGGGGCGATCGATACCGATGGCACGGATGGCCCATCGGAGATTGCCGGGGGAATGACCGACGGCACAACAGTGGCGCGAGCTCATAGAAAAGGTGTGAATGCGTATGAACAATTGCGCGCCCATAATAGCTCGGCAGTTCTGCGAATGGTTGGCGATGAAATTGTGACCGGAAACACGGGCACAAATGTCTGCGACTTGAACGTGATTTATATTGGACCAAAAAGTTAAGGGGAGAACGTAGAGCGCAATCTTATGAGGAAAGCAAAGAAAGACCCTAAAATATCGATAATGAAGTCCCGAGAAATACTGGATAGTAAAGGACGGCCGATGGTGGAAGTAGACGTCTGGACCGCCGATGGATCAATGGGACGAGGTTCTTCCCCCTGCGGTACTTCGGTGGGAAGGCATGAGGCTTTTGTGCTGCGTGATGGAGGAAAGCGTTACGGAGGGCTGGGAGTTCAACAAGCTATAAAAAACGTAAACGAAGTTATTTACCCGGCCTTGAAGGGCAAAAGTGTTCTTGACCAGCGGGGGATTGATAAGCTCATGATTGAGTTGGATGGCACCCCCAATAAGTCCCGTTTGGGGGCCAATGCCATCTACAGTGTCTCTATTGCGGTAGCCCGGGCAGCGGCGAATTCCCAAGAGATTCCCCTTTATCGTTATCTGGGCAAAGGAGAAGGGCCCGTTTTACCCCTGCCCATGTTTAATATGATTAACGGCGGCCTTTACGGTGATCGAAAAGTAGAATTCCAGGAATTTATCCTGGCGCCTACGGGGGCAGGCAAGTTTTCCGAAGCCTTAAGAATGGGTGTGGAAGTGTTTTCTACGCTGGGCGAAACAATCAAAAAGCGCTATGGACAGAAAGGTCTTCAAACCGGTTCTTCGGCGGGATATGCCGCACCTGCGGATGAGCCCGCAGAAATTTTGGAAATCCTGCTGGAAGCCACAAAAGCCGCTGACTATGCGGGGATGTTCCGGTTGGGATTGGATTGCGCCGCGAGCCATTTCTACAACCCAGAGAACAAATGCTACAACTTTAGGGGACAGATGCGCTGCCGGGATGAAATGATCCATTTCCTCGAAGGTTTGACCAAATCTTACTCTCTTTTTATGATTGAAGACCCCCTTGAGGAAGATGATTTTGAAGGGTATGAAGAGATTACCAAGCAGTTGAGTACTTTAATAGTCGGGGACGATCTTTTTGTAACGAACCTCGAACGGCTGAAGAGAGGGGTTGCCATGGGAGCGGCAAACGCGATGATCTTCAAACCCAATATGGTTGGGACCCTTTCTGAAGCCATGGACACGGCTGCCTATGCCAAAGAGCATGGTTATCAGCTTGTGGGATCTGGCCGGGCCGGAGGCGGGGATGATCCGGTTCCGGAAGTGGTCGTTGCCGTAGGGGCGCCTCTCGTCAAATTCGGAGCTCCAAGGTCGGGAGAGAGAATCGCCAAGCAGAACACCCTCCTCCGGATTGAGGAGGAGCTGGGGGAATCAGCCCAGTTTTCCGGGCCCCTTTTGTTTGGTCATCCATGAGAAGGAGTGAAAGGTTCTAAGATGGTTCGGGAATCGTTTGAAGGGGGACAGCTCAAGTTTTTATCGCCGGAAGAGATTGTAAGGATCCACCAAACCTCTCTGAAGATATTGGAAGAAGGCGGAGTGAAAGCGCCCCTCTCTGAAGCGATGGAGGTTTACGAAAAGGGAGGAGCGCGAATCGGACAAGATGGCCAGTCCGTCAAGATTCCGGCAAAGATGGTGGAAGAGGCCCTCAAAACAGCTCCCCGAAGGATTCATCTCTGTGGCAGAGATCCTGCAAACGACCTGATCCTGGAGAGCCGAAAAGTCTATGCCGGCACGGGAGGAGGGGAGATACACACTCTCGATCTGGAGACTCAGAAGCTAAGAATGGCAACCCTGAAAGATGTGGCCGACCTTGCCCGCCTCGTGGACGGCCTCAGATACATTGATTTCTATATCCGGGCCGTAGAAGCTCAGGACGTCCCGCCGGAAAAACTCGATGTCAATAAGTATTACGCCTCTCTTGTAAACACGGGCAAGCATGTCATGGGGAATGTCAATTTTCTGGAAAAAGTGAAGGAAGTGATTAATCTTGGCGCGATGATCGCGGGTAGCGAAAGAGAACTCCAGCAGCGGCCCATTCTGTCTTTCATCACCTCCTGGATGCTGAGCCCCCTGACATTGAATCCTGACGTGACCCGAATCCTCTTGGAAATTGTAAAACACCATATGCCGGTCGCCCTTTCATCAGTTGCGATCATGGGCTTTTCCTCACCGGTGACCATGGCAGGAAATTTGGCCCTGACCCATGCGGAGCAGCTTGCAGGGATTACCCTTACTCAACTGGTAAGCCCGGGATGCCCCGTCATCTATGGTGGGTGCCCCGGCGTAATCGATATGAGAAATGCTTCCTTTAGCCCGGGGAGCATTGAGCGCCAGATCCTCAATGCCGCCATCTCCCAGATGGCTCAACATATTGGCATCCCAAACTATAATATCGGAGGGATCACGGATTCAAAGCTTCCCGACGTGCAGGCTGGATACGAGAAGGCCTTTGGGCTGTCCCTGACTGCGCTTGCAGGTTCAAATTACATCCATCACGCTGCGGGAAGGATCCGAGACGGCGTGGCTTACGAACAGTATGTCATCGATAATGAGATCATCGGGATGGCCAAAAGGGCCGTGAAGGGAATCCGTGTGAATGACGAAACCCTGGCTTTAAAAGAAATATTGGAACTGGGGCCAGGGGGATCTTATATTGCCAGCCCCCATACCGTACGTTTCATGCGGGAGGAGATTTTCTTCCCCCGTCTCTCCGACAGAAATGACCGGAATAATTGGGAGAAGGAGGGATCTCTGGATGGGCGCGAGCGGGCGCGGATCGAGGCCAGGAGAATTCTGAGAGAACATAAGCCCCTGGCCATTCCCCGAGATATTGACAAGAAGATCAGAGAAAAGTTTGAGATCTTGCTACAGGCGGAATAGGCGAAACACATTTTGTGGGACGAGAAAAAAGGCGCCTTTCGATAAGGCAGCCCCAAGAGGGCGTGTTACGAAGGGGTGAGAATCGAGAAAATACGATGAAAAAATCTGAAAGGAGGCAACTTTATGGGAAAAGTATTTGGAAGAAATTTATGGGTATTTGGGATCGCTATTTTTTTGTTTGCAGGGGTGCCGGCAATCCTTACGCTGAATGTGGGGCAAGCCGAAGGCCAGATTTTACGATCGGCCTGTAAGTTTGGAGAGGCCAAGACATTCGATCCCCACATGGCCACGGGATCTCCGGACCGGATTGTCGTGGAAATGATCTTCAACGGCCTGTTGCGGTATAAGCCCGGGAATATGACTACCGAGGGCATCGAACCGGATTTGGCCAAAACGATACCCGTTCCGAAAATCCTTCCCAACGGCCATCAGGAATGGGTGATAAGCCTAAATTCCGGAGTGAAGAGCCATCCTTACGACGGCAAGGCCGGATACGAAATAACTTCTGAGGATGTTGTTTATTCCTTTAAGCGGGCAGCGGATAAGAAATATTCCGCCTTTTCAGGCGATTATTCGGGAATGACCTTTGAGGCGGCAGATAAATATACCGTAAAAATAACCCTGGAAACACCCACTTCCGCCTCTCTCTTTCTACCCAAGATTGTCAATCGCGGCGGGGGCCTCATCGTCTGCAAAAAACCTTTGGAAGAAAAAGGAAACGACTGGTTTCGGACCAATCCCGTGGGTACGGGCCCCTTTGTTTATAAAAGCTATAAACCCATGGAAAAGGCCGTTTTGGAACGCCACAAGGAATATTTCAAGGGAACCCCGAAAATCCAGGGATTCGAATTCTTCTACATGCCGGACCTGAGCAGCCGGGATATGGCTTTCCAGAAAGGAGAGATCGACGTGATCGAAGGGCCACGGGATGACCTCTGGGCTGAAAAGATGACAAAAATCCCCGGGACCGTGCTGCAAACCATTCTCGGTTTCGATACCCTCCTGGTTCATTTTAACATGAGTATCAAACCGTTGGATAATTTAAAGGTTCGACAGGCGATCGCCTATGCCATGAACCGGAAAGAGTTCATCTTCCTTTACGGCCCGAAGACAACGAAGGAGCTTTATTCTCCCGTTCCCGCAGGACAGCAGGGACTTTCCCAGGAAGAGATCGCCAAAGAAAATCTCCTCTATGAGCACGACCTGGATAAGGCCAAGCGGCTCCTCGCAGAAGCAGGATATTCCAAGGGTTTGTCCCTGGATGTTTTTACTTCGGAGAGCGAATCCTATCAGCGCGCCTACGAATTGATGCAGGCCCAATTGAAGAAGATAGGGATTACCCTGAAAATCTCCGTGGTGGACCATTCCACCTTTCATACGCGGATCCGGCAAAATCTGAATCCCATCGTGATGTATATCGCCATGAGACCCAATGCAGATGTCATTCTTATGCAATACTTCCATTCGGCGTCCATCGTAGCCGCCGGGAAAAGGCCCATAACCAACTTTTCCCACCTGGGAGCGGTTGACGCCAACGGGGACGGGGTAGTGGACAGCATCGACAGCCTGATCGAGAGTGCCGGCAAAGAGAGGGAGACGAAAAAGCAAGTGGAAATATGGAATGAAGCACAAAAAAAGATCCTGCAATATATGGCATCCTATCCCGTGGTTTCTCTGGGGACTCTTTTTGCCAATAAATCCTATGTCGACTGGGGATATACACCCATAAACTTAACGGATGGTCTTCGGGCTACGGAAAATACCCAATGGATAAAAAAATAGGGTAGAGTCCCAAAAGAAATGTTGCCTTACCTGAGATCCCCTCTTTTATTCTTTTACAGGCAAACGAGAGGACTGAATCCATGATCCAATTTGCAGTTCGGAGAATCATACTCTCTATCCCCATCCTTTTAATCGTGGCGACGTTGATCTTTTTCCTGATGCGCACCATGCCGGGAGGTCCGGCCGTTGCCGTGCTCGGTGATTATGCCACCAAAGAAGCCATTGAGGCCTTGGAAAAGCAGATGGGTCTCGACCGACCTCTTGGGGTGCAATATGCAGATTTTCTCGGAAGCCTGGTCCGCGGGGATCTGGGAAAATCTATAATCAATGGCCGCCCAATCGCTCCGGAGGTGGGCCGGGTTTTACCCTATACGCTCCAGCTTGCTTTTAGCTCTCTATTATTGGGAATTATTCTTGGGATTCCCATGGGTGTATTCACGGCTCTCCGAAGGAACGCCTTTTTTGATTATTTCGGGCGTACGCTCTCCTTGGCCGGTGTTTCCATCCCAACTTTTTTCATGGGGATCCTCCTCATGCTGCTCTTCTCCATCCAGTTGGACCTTTTCCCCGTGATGGGCGCTGGCGACAGTTCCGATCTCCGGGATACTCTTTATCATTTATTCCTCCCAACCCTTACGCTGGGGCTCATGATGACGGCCTATATTACGCGGACAACCCGGTCAGCCATGCTGAATGTTCTTCAAGAAGAATATGTTCGGACTGCCAGAGCCAAGGGACTGCCGGAACGAATCGTTATTTATGGGCATGCGCTTCGGAATGCCTTCATTCCTATTATTTCGTTTATTGGGGTCTATGCCATTATTCTGATTGGAAATTCGATTCTCGTCGAGATTGTATTTTCGCGTCCTGGATTGGGAAAGATGATGATCGGCGCCATAAAACAGAGGGATTATATAACGCTCCAATCCGTGATGGTCGTATATGCCAGCCTGGTGGTGTTCATTAATCTGTTGATTGACCTCTCCTATGGTTTGATTGATCCAAGAGTAAAGTATGAGTAATACACGAATACTGGAAGAGGGAAAAGGGAAACTCTGGCGCACTTTCAAGAAAAATAAGACCGCATTGGTGGGGACGGCGATCATCATCATAGTGATTGCCGTGGCCATCCTCGCTCCCTGGATTTCTCCCCATGATCCTCTTGAACAA
Source organism: Deltaproteobacteria bacterium RBG_16_49_23 (assembly GCA_001798855.1). Taxonomy (GTDB): domain Bacteria; phylum Desulfobacterota; class BSN033; order BSN033; family UBA1163; genus RBG-16-49-23. The sequence continues at coordinate 29,735 of MGQQ01000162.1, forward strand.
AACATGGTGCATCGGCTCAAACCACCGGATAGGACTTATCCATTGGGTACCGACGAATATGGAAGGGATGTGTTGTCCCGCGTTTTGTGGGGCACCCGCGTTTCGCTGAGCGTAGGGATTCTTTCCATACTGTTCGGCCTGGTGGTGGGGACTGCGATGGGCGCCGTTGCCGGCTATAAAGGCGCAATCGTGGGAAGCATCATCATGCGCATGGTGGATGTGCTCTTGTCTTTTCCCGTCTTGATTTCCGGTATTTTAGTCGTGGCCATTTTAGGTCCCGGCATGGATAAATTAATCCTCACCATGGGTATTGTTTTCGCTCCCAGATTTGCCCGCCTCGCCTATGGCCCCACATTGGTGGTTAAGGAAAGAGAGTATGTAGATTCGGCAAGGATCATCGGGGTCAGCAACCTGCGCATCCTCACGCATTACCTTTTCCCCAACATTTTTGGGGGGATTTTAGTGGCTGGGACGCTTTGGGTGGGCACGGCCATTCTTACGGAAGCGAGTCTCAGCTTTCTCGGTCTTGGTGTGTCCCCCCCCACACCTACATGGGGGAATATGATAAAAAGCGGCATCGACCGCTTGACGACCGCCCCATGGCTATCGATTTTCCCCGGCCTATCGATCCTAACCACGGTGTTGGCCATTAACATGATTGGGGATGGCCTGAGGGACATTACAGATCCAAAATTAAGGATTTAACGCCCCTGGAATTGACGAGACCCATTGAATATGGATCTGGGCATATTTCCACGGGTCGTGGGAGCCAAAAAATTTGAGAGTAAAAAGATGAATGACCGCCCCCTTTTAGATATTAGAAATTTAAAAACCTATTTTTTCCTCCCCGAAGGGGTCATAAAAGCCGTGGACAATGTCTCTTTTCACGTGGGGAATAGAGAGATTGTGGGGTTAGTAGGCGAATCAGGGTGCGGCAAGAGCGTTACGGCCCTCTCCATTTTGGGTTTGATTCAAAGTCCTCCGGGTCAGATTGTGAGTGGGGAGATTCTTTTTCAAGGACAGGATTTGTGTAAAATGTCACCCGAGCAATTGAGAAAAATCCGCGGGAACAGAATTGCCATGATTTTTCAAGAACCGATGATAAGCCTGAATCCACTTTATTCCATAGGAGACCAGATCGTCGAGGTTTATACCGAACACTATGGTCTTTCCAGACAAGAAGCGAGGAAAAAGGCCAAAGAAATGCTGGAAAAGGTGCAGATTCCTTCTCCCGCCAGAAGAATTTATGAGTATCCGCATCAACTCTCGGGGGGGATGAGGCAAAGGGCCATGATTGCCATGGCTTTGGCTTGCAAGCCGGCAATGATTTTGGCCGATGAACCGACCACGGCCCTTGATGTAACCATCCAAGCCCAAATTCTGGAACTGATGGTGGAACTCCAAAAGTTGATGGGGACATCGATTCTTTTAATAACCCACAACCTTGGAGCTGTCGCTGAATATGCCAAACGGGTTATTGTAATGTACTTGGGGAGGGTCGTGGAAGAGGCGCCCGTCATTCCTATCTTTGAGTCTCCCCTCCATCCTTATACTGTTGGACTTTTGAATTCCATCCCTAAACTGGGGAGCAAGGCCATAGGAGGAAAGAAAAGATTGGAGGAAATTCCCGGGATGGTTCCTGGTTTGAATGATCTACCCGAGGGTTGTTATTTCCACCCACGTTGTTCCAAAGGAAGGGAGATTTGCAAGAGGAAGGAGCCGAAACTTTTTGAAAATCAGCCTGGTCACAGAGTTGCCTGCTGGGCCGTCAGGGAAGGCTGGTAAGGAATGAGTGAAGAGTTGATTTTTCATGGAGAACATTTATTAGACGTTCAGCGCTTAAAGAAATTTTTCCCTATTAAAAAGGGAGTTTTTCGAAGAACGGTGGGGTGGGTCCAAGCCGTTGACGGGGTTTCTCTGCATGTTGATAAAGGAGAAACTTTAGGCCTCGTAGGAGAGTCGGGTTGCGGAAAATCAACCACCGGCAAGTGCATTCTCCGGCTTCTGGAGCCAACAGAAGGCGATATCCTCTTAGAGGGGAAAAATATAAGCGCCATCAATCCGTCCGAAATGAAACAATTTCGGAGGAAAGTTCAAGCTGTATTCCAAGACCCCTATTCATCTCTGAACCCCAGAATGTCTGTAGGAAATATCGTAGGTGAACCTTTTAAGGTTCATGATATCCATCCCTCCTCCGATATCCGGGAACGGGTGGCAGATCTATTTAAAAAGGTGGGGTTGCGGCCTGAATATATGTCTCGATATCCTCATGAATTTTCCGGAGGCCAGAGGCAGCGCATCGGTATTGCCAGATCCATTGCCTTGCGGCCAGATCTCATCATTTTCGATGAACCTGTTTCGGCGTTGGATGTGAGTATTCAGGCACAGGTTATCAATCTTCTGGATGATTTAAAACAAGAATTCAAGCTAAGTTATTTGTTCATAGCCCACGATCTTAGCGTTGTCGAACATGTCTCTGACCGTATAGCGGTGATGTATCTTGGTAAGATTGTAGAGGTAGCCAAAGACACAGAATTGTACTCGAACCCACTCCACCCTTATACGCGAGCGCTCCTCAGCGCTATCCCTATTCCAGAGCCTAAACAGAAGAAAAAGAGGATTATCCTGCAGGGAGAAGTGCCCAGCCCGATTAATCCTCCCTCTGGATGCAGGTTTCATCCCCGCTGCTCGGAAGCGATGAAAATATGTAAGCATGAGGAGCCTATCATGAGCGCTATCGATCATCACCATCAGGTATCTTGTTTTCTTTACCGATGAATTCTGCATTATATCTCCCTGAAGATAGGGTAGAGACCATGACTTTCGTTCCTTTTCAAAAAAGCGTAACTTGATTGAAGCAAAGGTTTTGAAGTAAGCCCTATGGAACTCGACCTTTTTATTCGAAATCTTGCATGGGGAGACCTGAGACCTGAGACAAGGGAAATGACCCGTCGTTGCATCCTGGATGCCCTGGGATGTTCCCTGGCAGGGGTTGAGGCTGAAAACTTTTTAGCCCTGGTCAAAGGCATCAAAAAACTGGATGCAGGGATGGAATCTCCGGTCTGGGGAACCGAAATTTCGATGAGTCTCCCCTGGTCCATCTTTCTCAATTCTTATACAACGGCTTTTTTCGATATGGACGATGGCCACCGTCTGGCCCAGGGCCATCCGGGGGCTGCGATCATTCCTGCAGCCTTGTGTGTAGCGGATTACCTCGATTCCTCAGGTAAGGCATTTCTTGAAGCAGTAGCGGCCGGTTATGAGATTGCCGTAAGAAGCGCCCTCCTGATGAGAGAGATGGGGGGGCCCCGCAAGGGGTCAGGCGCCTGGGTCGTGCCAGGGGTTGCGGCAGCCGTTTCCAGACTCATGAATCTCGATTCCAAAACCATTTTGTCCTCCATTGGCCTGGCCGAATATCTTAGCCTTCAGGCTCCCCAGGATCGGAGCGCTTCCTTCCCAAGCCTTATGAAGGAGGGACTGCCATGGGGAGCCTATACCGGATATACGGCTGCCTTTCTGGCTTCCAATGGAATGAGCGGGATGCGTCCCTATCTGGCAGATTCGTCGCTCCTTAACGATTTGTCCGAAAGGTTTGAAATAGAACAAGTCTACTTCAAACAATATGCCTGCTGCCGCTGGGCCCACCCGGCCATCGATGGACTAAATAAAATGCTTGAGGAACTGGGTCATCGAGAGGAGGAAATTGATCAGATTTCTATCCGGACCTTTGAAAAGGCCCTTCTTCTCAACCGCAGGGACCCGTCAAACACCATGGAGGCTGTTTACAGCATTCCCTTTGCCGTGGCCAGCTACCTTGTCCATGGCAGACTGGGTCCTCAGGAGGTTTCCGGAAAGGCCCTGCAGGATGAAAGGGTTGCGGATCTTTCTCGGCGGGTAACCTTGCGGGCCGATTCTGAGCTCACAAAACTATTTCCAGCGAAATGTTTGCAACAGGTCGAAGTCATCTTTAAAACCGGAGAGCAGTACAAAAGCGTTGTATTGTCGGCCAAAGGAGATCCAGCCGATCCGTTAACGGATGATGATCTCTTCGCCAAGTTTAAAACGCTTGCTGAAAATCGTCTTCCTGAAAAATGGCAAAAGATTCCGAAGGCCGTTGAAGCCCTTGAGGACATGAATGCTTCGGAACTGGTTGGTCTCCTCACAGGCCATCTAAAATAAGTTGAATCGTAAAAGTTTAGCCATCTTAAGCATCCAGCGGTCATTCATGCCTGGGAATATTTGGGGCCGGCTTTTCTTATCTTGGTTTCAGTGCCGCCTAAAACCGATTAGAGATCAAATTCAGAGGTTGAAGAAAGGCATTCCTGGGCTGATTTTGTCTTTGCTCTACCCTCCCCCATCCGGGCCACGACCAAAGTGAATTCACAAAAGTGATCGACGGTCATCATCCTGCCGGATTGACTCAAAACCTTTAAAAAGCCTGTAGATTATCCGCAAGGTGTACCCCCGGAAAGCTCTCCTTGATTATTTCTTCAAAGGCCTTCCGTTCCAGGAGAATCAAATGGGTACCGGCCAGGGCACCGACTATGATCCAGAGATATGCTCATCATAATTCTGAAAGTTTGAGGAATTTGCTAAAGGTTTTGGATGAATCCAAAAAATTTTATCACAATTTTATCACATTCAAAAAAAAATAGCCCCTACCGAAGTAGAGGCCAAAATCATAAGTCATTGATTTTATTGGTGCCTAGGGCCGGACTTGAACCGGCACGGTGGGGGACCACCGAGGGATTTTAAGTCCCTTGCGTCTACCAATTCCGCCACCCAGGCGCTGTTTGGTCATTGAGTTTATTGAGTCATTGGGTCATTGTGTTACTGGATCATTAGTCTCTTAAACTATAAATATAGCTTTTGGGTTATTTTGTCAATCTTGATTTTACCCGGGTGACAGCCAAGCGCGGAGATCAACCTCCTTCGTACCGCCTGGCGGGACTGCGGGGGGCAAATGGGGCATAGCGACCCCAAATCTCTTTGCAGGTGTTCCCTTGTCTCAAATAATATCTTGTGTTAAAAACTTTTTATACTTAAGGCACAGACACTGACACTGTCATTCTATTTCTATGGCGAAGGGAGGAGGATAAGATGCGATCCGACAGGATGAAGAAGGGAATTGAAAGGGCGCCGCACCGCTCCCTTTTTAAGGCATTAGGGCTGACGGACAGAGAGATAGAGCGTCCGATGATCGGAATTGCCAATTCTGCCAATGAGGTGATTCCAGGCCATCTCCATCTGCACCAAATTTCGGATGCCGTTAAATCAGGAATCCGCATGGCAGGTGGAACTCCCATGGAGTTTTTTACAATCGGGATCTGTGACGGCATCATCATGGGACATGAGGGGATGAAGTATTCCCTCAGCTCCAGAGAATTGATTGCGGATTCGATCGAATCGATGGCCATGGCCTACCCCTTCGATGGGCTCGTCCTCATCCCGAATTGCGACAAGATCATTCCCGGGATGATGATGGCGGCGGCGCGTCTCAATATTCCAACCATTCTGATCAGCGGCGGCCCGATGCTTGCGGGTGAATTCCAGGGCCAGGAGATTGACTTAGCCACGGTCTTTGAAGCGGTGGGCAAAGCAAAGGCAGGAGGCATCACCCTCAATGAGTTGAAGGAGATGGAAGGGTGCGCCTGTCCGGGAGTCGGATCCTGCGCGGGAATGTTCACAGCAAACTCCATGAACTGCCTTTCGGAAGTCCTTGGCCTTGCCCTTCCCTACAACGGCACGATTCCTGCCATTTTTGCAGATCGCATCCGCCTGGCAAAGGAATCGGGAATTCAGATCATGGAAGTGGTTAAGAAGAATCTGCTTCCTTCTAAAATTTTAACCAGGAAAGCTTTTGAGAATGCAATCGCTGTGGACATGGCCTTTGGAGGCTCAACCAATACTTCCCTTCACCTCCCTGCCATAGCCAGAGAAGTCGGGATTCCCCTTCCCCTTCAAACCTTCAACAGGATCAGCGACCGGACTCCTCACCTCTGCAACATGTCTCCCGGAGGTCCCTTTCATCTCCAAGATCTTCACCGTGCGGGCGGCATTCCCGCCCTCATGGCAGAGTTGACCCGCAAAAAAATGATCCACAAGGACGTGATGACCGTAACGGGGAAAACAGTCGGGGAAAGCATAAAAGGGAAAAAACGTCTCAACTCTGAGGTTATCCGCCCTCTTGAGAAACCTTATCATACAACCGGAGGGCTGGTCGCTCTGTTCGGAAACCTGGCTCCTGAAGGCGCGGTGGTGAAACGATCGGCTGTGGATGAATCTATGTTGAAGCATCGAGGACCGGCAAGGGTCTTTGAGTCAGAAGAGGAAGCTCTAAAGTCCATCCTCGCCAAAAAAATCCGAAAGGGTGAAGTCATCGTCATCCGATATGAAGGGCCCAAGGGCGGGCCCGGTTTTCGGGAGATGCTCGCTCCAACCTCCGCCATCGTTGGAGTAGGTAGGGATCGGGACGTTGCGCTTCTGACGGATGGCCGTTTTTCAGGAGCAAGCCGCGGCGCAGCCATCGGTCACATCTCTCCGGAGGCTGCGGAAGGGGGACCCATTGCAGTCGTTCGGAATGGAGATATGATTGAGATCGATATCCCCAACAAAAAACTGAACCTCCTCGTCTCCGATTCGGAATTGAAGAGGAGGTTTTCGCAATGGAAGCCGCCGAAGAAAGAATTAAAAGGTTATCTCAAAAGGTACGCAAGGCTAGTCCAGTCCGCTCACACCGGCGCCACCTTTGTGGACTGATTTCAGATTGGAGATTGCGGATTTCGGATTGGAAATTAACCCTTAAGATTAAGGGCCTCAACGTTTTAGGATCGCTATGATCGAGGGTTGGGGTAAAGATTTTCCTTCCAACCTCAAGTCCTGTAAAGGACGAACCTCCAACCTTAAACTCTTAATCGTACTGTCACTGACACTTTCACTGCTTTTGAAGGACAGGCACGGCATAAGGGCCTTCACGGATGAAGGCCATGGTGGGTTCAATCCCTTTTTCACGGTACCGGTTCACGGCAAAGAAGATCGCGTTCTGAACCATCTCCCCGGACTCCTTCATCGAAGGCCTCTTCTTCTTTTTCTTGAGAAAGTCGAGGCCGCATCGTCCCGGAAGGAGACAGTAGTCTTCTTCTGAAATTTCAAGTGTGCAATAGATCAATCCCTCTTCACCGATCTTTCTCAGCACTCTCCCCCAGACCTCCGGTTCCCATTGATCCTTGGTAAACTTCCAATCCGGATGGCTGATGATCCGGAGATAACGGTCAATTCCCTGAAGCTTGAGAAGGTGGATCAGGCTGCGGTACTCAGGCGTGCCGATGGGTTCCGTATCCCGATTATCCGCTGCGATGATGAGCATCCCTCCTTCCTTCATTGCCGGAATGGCTCCGCAGGCGGCCTTTGCGGTCTGATAGTGATTTCGGCCTACATACCCCCCGTGAGTGAGGACGATATCATACTCCTGATCAACAGGGACGGCGGTATAACCTTTCATATGCCGGTACGCTGCCATATGAGCTTCCTCGAGATGGCCCACAAAAACCCCTGTGATCTCCATCTCCTTATTGAGGGTGACATTTGCGATGAGGTCCACTCCCACGGTTCTGGCGACTTCGATCGCCTCCTCGTGGCAGGGATTTCCTTCGAGGATAAGGTTGTCGGCGTTGGGATCTTCCAGATAACCCACTCCGTGGAAGCGCTGGATCGAATTGACGTCCACCAGGCCGGGGCAGATGGCCTTTCTTCCGCCTGAAATGCCCGTCATGAAATGGCTCTCAACCAGTCCCGTGGCAATCTTCAAGTCCGCAACATAGAAATCCCGATTCACATAGACATGGGTCCCTTTCTGGGTCTTCCCGATGCTCTCCAGGAGGTCATTGTTCTCGCAGTCGTGGTCTGATATCGCATATTCCTGAACGCCCTCTTCGCCATACATCTCCACTTTTTCTTCCGGGGTGCTGGCACGGTGCATTCCTGTCGCTACGATGATCTTGATGTTCTGCTTTCGAATGCCCGAGGATTCCAACCGTTTCAGGATGGGAAGGAGGATTGACTTCTCTCCCTTATAGGGGACAGGCCGGGTGATGTCGGAAACCGCAATGGCCACGGATATCTCTTCCGGAGGTTTTCCTTTTTTCCGTATGATCTCCTCAAGGGTGGGACTCCCAATCGGATGTGAAAAGGCCGCTTCAAGGGCGGTTTTGGGATCGAGCAGGACCGGAACCTCCTTCATGCTCAGTTCAACACAGTGACGGGGAACGAGTATCTTCAACTCATTCCGGCCAAACTCCACATGAACGGCCTTCCAATCCTTCGTATCGATTTTTTTCAGCGCTTTCTTAAGATCGGGTTTCATCGTCTCCTTCCCTTTAAGTGGTTTAGAGATAATTTTTAATTGTAACCATATAGCTCTTTGAAAAAGTTTATCTAATTCCCCTTCATTCCCCTCCTTCGACAAGCTCAGGATGGTGAGCAAGTCGAACCATTTGCAAAAAGGGGGATATGTTTCTCCTCCCTTTGGAAAAGGGAGGTAGGGAGGGATTTTATGATGCCTTTTCAAACCGCTAAAGTGTTTTCTTTAATCTAATATACAGGAATTCACTTGTCAAAATACACGATCCACCCCCTTGACTTTCCTGGTGTTCCCGAATAGATTAGCGGAAAACGGATGGGGGGGACCCATGACTATCGATGGCCTGCGAATCCCTGGACGTGGGAAAGCTCTGAAACACACCGTCATCTTTGCTGCGGTCACCGGTCTGACTCTTCTGTCCTGCTCCTTTGCGGCCGCTCAGACCGATCCGGCCGAAAAACATCAGACTCTTTTTCTTTATTTTGAAAATGATATTTTCAATGGGACCGATCAACATTACACGAATGCATTGCGTCTCACTTGGCTCTCCAAGGACCTGACGGAATATGATGAAGATACGCGCCTTCCCCGCTGGGGACTGCCTCTCATCCGAAAACTTCCTCTGATCAATCGGCCCGGTTTCCAGCGCAATATCGGTCTCTCTTTGGGGCAGAACATCTATACCCCTGAAGATATTTCCAGAAAGAATCTGATCAAAGACGACCGGCCTTATGCGGGTTGGACCTATCTCACCCTCACTTTTCACGTCAAAAACGCGGCTCAGATGGATGTGTTCGAAGTGACCCTTGGGATCGTTGGGCCATCATCGCTGGCCAAAGAAACTCAGAGGACCGTCCATAGATGGGTAGAGAGTAAAGAACCGAAAGGATGGGACCATCAGCTCAGGAACGAACCTGGCCTCACCATCGGCTGGCAACGCAACTGGCGGCTTTTCAGCAAAGGCATGGGCAGCGGGTTTGGGTTCGATTTTATCCCCCACTTCGGCGGGGTTGCCGGCAACGTGGCGACCTTTGCCAACATCGGGGGCGAGCTACGCATCGGCTACAATCTCCCTCTCGACTTTGGCACCTCTTTCATCCGGTTAGGAAGTGGCATCGAAGCGCCTGCAGATAAGACGGACCCCAGGATTCGTCATCGAAAAAACTTTGGGATCCATCTATTCGCCGACGTCGACGGCCGGGCAGTGGCACGGAACATCTTTTTGGACGGGAATACCTGGAAAGAGAGCCACAGCGTCGATAGAAAACGGTGGGTCGCCGATATGGCCGCAGGCATCGCAATTTTATACAAACGTCTGAAGCTCAGTTATGCCCATGTCTATCGTACGAAAGAATTTGACGGGCAGGATAAGGCCCAGTCATTCGGCTCCATCACCCTGGCGATTACTTTCTGATCCATCGCCAATATGTCTCTTTACAAGAATCAGATCCGAATACCTTCCCTCACTCTTTCCCTAATCTCCCGATTCGTCAAACGGCTGTAAAAATTAAAAAGGGTTAAGCTTCATTCCTTAACCCTTTAATTTTCTTTGGAGGCGGCAACCGGATTTGAACCGGTGAATAACGGTTTTGCAGACCGTCGCCTTACCACTTGGCTATGCCGCCTTCTGGAGCGGGAAACGGGATTTGAACCCGCGACTTCAACCTTGGCAAGGTTGCACTCTACCGCTGAGTTATTCCCGCTTTGACACGTAAAAAAATAACAAGATTGAGGAGGCAATGTCAAGAGGAGAAAAAGACTAGATAGGGAGATGGGGAGAAAAGAAACCAAAGAACGATGGGGAGATGGGGCGATAAGGAGATGGGGAGACACGGTGATGGGGATAATAGAGACAATAAAAGAGAAATCAAAACAGAATCTAAACGATGAAGTTCTTTAAAAACTTTTTGAAATAGTCGAACCCTGAGAGGACGGCTAAAATCAAAGAGACCCAGAGAAGGGCCATCCCGATCAGATGGAAGTCAAGGGACAAATATTCTCCGTTCAAAATCAGAAAGAAGATGGAGGTCATCTCAAAGGCGGTCTTATACTTCCCCATCATGCTTGATGAAACGACGATTCCCTCAGAGATGGCAATCCCCCTCAATCCGGTCACGGCAATCTCCCTTCCGACGATGACAATCACCATCCAGAGAGGGATTCCTCTGGTGGAGATCAGGGCGATCAGGGCCGTGACGATGAGCAGTTTATCGGCGAGGGGATCGAGAAATTTCCCCAGGGTGGTCACCATCTTTCGGCGCCGGGCGATATAACCATCCAGCGTATCGGTCAATGCCACCAGCAGAAAGACTATAGCCGTGATGATCTGAAATGTCCTGCCCGTGGTAAAGAGCAGCAGGAGGATAAAGGGAATAGCTAAAATCCGGATGACCGTCAGGCCGTTCGGAAGGCTTAGGATCTGCTGATAATTCATTTTTTCCATGGAAATGGGGCTAACCCCGTTAGAAATTTTAGCGGTCCATTATTTCTAACGGGGCTAAAAAAATCAAGGTTTATAGGCTTGGTAATAGGTCAATACTTTTCGAACATAATCGATCGTTTCGCGATAAGGTGGAATGGATCGCAATTCAGAAACGACATTCTCCCCCGCATTGTAGGCGGCAAGGGAGAGGCGAAGGTCTTCATTAAAGAGAGAGAGCAGGTATCTGAAATACCGAACCCCGCCATCGATATTCTCTCTTGGATTGAAGATATTCCCAACATTCATCCGCTGGGCAGTCTCCGGCATCAATTGCATCAATCCGCTTGCCCCTTTTTTGGAAACAGCAAGGGGGTTAAATCCCGATTCGGCTTTAATGATCGCCTTGACCAGTGCAAAATCAACATTATGTTTCCTGGACGATTCCTGGATCAGTGAATCAAATTGAGTCTGATCCCTTACAGACTGGGTGGAGACGCGGTTCTCTTCTCCTCCCACATCGTCCTTGCTCTCTCGAATGTAGAGTTTAAAGTTGGCGTCCCTCGGACAGTTGGTAAAATGGATCGTCCCGTTTTCATCAACCCAGCGGTAGATCCCCGCATAGGAAGGCCCGGCGAGCAGAAGCAGAAGAAAAAATAAAAGAGAAGCAATAATCGATTTCACCGGATTGATAACCTCGATGGATAAGTGATAAATAATGTTTAAAAATTTACCAGAATTTGTCCAATCTGTCAATAAGTATTGCGGTATTAACTTCTTTATAAGTTATTTAACTTATTGATATTCAAAGCATTTATCTAAAATGGCCAATCGGTTATACCAGGATAATAATGCAATCTCTATGCCGTCTTTAAGCCTGTGAAGAAATCCCCTCACCTCGATCCTTCTTCACAAAGAGTCTCTTCGCCCCTAAACGGATATCATCGATAAGGGTATAGGCCACCGGCACAACGAAGAGGGTAAGGAGTGTTGAAGCAAACATCCCTCCGAAGGTGGCCCGGCCCATTCCAGCCCTCAGCTCTCCTCCTGCGCTAAAACCCAGGGCCACCGGAAGAACCCCTAACATCGTCGTCACAGCCGTCATCAGGATGGGCCGAAGCCTCACCGGCGCCGCTTGAAGCACGGCTGAATTTCTATCCATTCCTTTTTCTCTCAATGTGTTTGTATAATCGACCAGCAGGATCGAATTTTTGACAACCAGGGCCGTCAGGGTGATCAAGCCGATCATGCTGATAATGGAGATCGTGTCACCGGTAAGATAGAGGGCGCCAAAGGCTCCTGCCGTACTCAGGGGTAAGGCCAGCATGATGGTGAGGGGATGGAGAAAGCTATTGAATTGCATCGCCAGGACCATGTAGATAATGACGATGGCCTGAATCAGGGCAATGATTAGGTAGTGGAAGGATTCTTTAAACGCCTCTGCCTGTCCGAAAAAGCTGTGGGAATATCCTGAGGGGATCATCTTTTTAGCCAAATTCTCCATCTCATCGATCGCTTCGCCCAGAGCCTTTCCGCCGGCCGTATCGGCGTAAATCGTTGCGCTTCGCTGCCTGTCCTTGCGGTTGATCAAATTGGGCCCGATCCCCTCCTCCACCCTTACGACTTGAGCCAGCTTGATTAACCCTCCCCTGGGAGTGCGAATCGAGATCTGTGCGATGTCTTCAGGGCTCATCCTTTGATCCTTAATCAATCTCACCCTCACATCGTAGCGTTTGGCCCTCTCCGCATCCTTAAACTTAGAGACCTCCTGCCCTCCGATCATCTGTCGGACGGCGGAAGATATCTCACGGACATCCACGCCTGCATCGGATGCCTTATTCCGATCGATAAAGACCCTCACTTCAGGCTTCGTCAATTCGAGGTCGGAGCTGACATCCACAAGCCCCGGACGTTTCATCATCTCCGCCATAATCTGATTGGATATCGCCTCCAGCTCCTTCACATTTGGACCTTTAATGTCAAACTGTAGGGGGGCCCCACGTCTTCCCCCCACGGCAACGGGCTCGAAGTCTTCGATATAGACTTTACATCCCGGAACTCCCCGAACCTCCTCCCTCAGGCCGGCCATGACCTCATGCTGTGCGCGCTTTCTCTCCCCGCGGTCTTTCAGGGCGATCAGCAATATCCCTTTGTTCACCTCTTTCCGGGCGCCGACTCCGATTGTGGAAAAGATATTTTTCACTTCAGGCAGGTTGAGAATCAGTCCCTCCACTTTCTTCATTTTATCGTCTGTGTAATGGAGGGAGGATCCCGTAGGGGCCTCCAGATGAATGAGGAATCGGCTCTCATCCGATTTGGGGACGAATTCCCTCTTTAGATTGACCAGGATGGCCATGCTCCCGATAAAGATCAATGTGGCGATGGCCACAATGACCCACCGGTGACTCAGGCAAAAACCCAGGGCCTTCCGGTATTGGCCCTCCAGCCCTTCATAGCCCTGCTCAAAAAAATGGGTGAGCTTACTCCTCTTCTTTTCCACCTTCAGAAACCGGGAGCAGAGCATGGGGATCAGAATCAGCGCAATCACCAGAGAGGCAATGACGGAGGCGGCTACGGTGACACCGAACTGATAGAAGAACCGTCCGATGATCCCTCCCATGAAGGCCACCGGGATGAATACAGCGGCAATGGAGAACGTCGCTGCGGTGGCGGCAAAGGCAATCTCCGAAGCGCCCTCCTTCGCGGCGGCCATCGGTTCCTGGCCCTCCTCCATATGACGGTAGATATTTTCGAGAACGATGATCGCATCATCAATGACCACCCCCACCATCATCGAGAGGGCCAGCATCGTCATGTAGTTCCGTGTAAATCCCATGAAATGCATGATGCCGAAACTGGTGATCAGGGAGGCGGGAATCGCAAGAGCCGTGATGACCGTACTCCGGACGCTGAGAAGAAAGAAGAACATCACTCCCGCAGCCAGGATCCCGCCCAGGAAAACATCATACCCCACATCGGAAATCGCCTCCTCGATGAAAAAAGAGCTGTCGAAAGAGACGGAGACCTCGACCTCCGGAGGAAGGGTCTTATTCATTTCAACGAGTTTCGATTTGACCGTCCGAGCCACTTCCACCACATTGGCTCCGGAACGGGGGATGATGCTCAATCCAATCGCAGGGACCCGGTTAAACCGGGCAATCGATCGGACTGGCTCCGTGCCATCCTCCGTCCAACCGACATCCTTCAAACGGATGGGCGCCCCATTCTGATAGAGGATGATCAGATTGTTGAATTCCTCGATATTACGAAGCTCACCCAGATTCCGGACAGTAAACTCACGATCAATGCTTTCAATGATCCCACCGGGCAGTTCAACATTCTTCGTCAGAAAGGCCCTTGCGACATCATTCGAGGTGAGCCGGTGGGCCTCCAGCCTCTTTCCGTCAAGCCAGACCCGAATCTCCCTTTTCGCATAGCCATCCAGGTTGATGGTTCCGACCCCCTGAATCGACTCCAGCTGAGGCCTCAACACCTCGTCGGCGATCATCCCCATTCGCTGGAGGGGAAGATTGCCCTTCATGGAAAGCCAGAGGATGGGAATGGCATTGATGTCGAATTTATCGATGATGGGTGGATCGATATCAGTCGGGAGTTTCCTTCTCGCCAGATCGACCTTTGCCCTCACATCCTGAACCGCTGAATCGATATTGCGGTAGAGTTCGAATTCAACCACTACCTGCGAAAATCCATAACCGCTTGCGGAGGTGATATGTTTGACGCCTTCGATCGTGTTGACCTGCTCTTCAATGGGATCGGTCACATCGGTATCCATCACTTCCGGTGCGGCGCCGAAAAGCGTTGTGGTGACGGTGACAAAGGGAAAATCGACCTGGGGGAAGAGATCGATGCCAAGGCGCTGGTATCCAAGGACTCCAAAAAAGAAGAGGGCTAAGGTGATGATCGTTGCGACGACAGGCCGCTTCACGGAGGTATCGGAAAGAAACATAAAGCTCTCCCTAATCGCAAAGGGCAGAGGGCATAGCGTCATTCCTGCCCCGATTTACATCGGGATAAACTCCAGCAGGAATCCATAGAAAAAGAACTGGATTCCGCATCAAGTGCGGAATGACAACTCATTTAAACTTCTTGCTGTTTTCTCGATGCCCCATGTACTAAACTATTTTTTGACTATCTGAACTTTCATCCCTTCGGTCAATTGTTCGTGTCCGATGCTGACAACCTGTTCCCCTTTTTGAATCCCTTTGACAACCTCCACCTTTCCATCGAACCGGATACCGGTTTCAACTTCCCTCCGGTGGGAAACCCCTTCCTTCACCACAAAAGCAAAAATCTTTCCCTCCTGACTGATAAGGGCTGATTCCGGGAGGGTGATACCATTCGGGTTGTTCCCTGCCATAAGGGTTACCTCTGCAAAAAAACCGGGTTTTAACCGATATTGCGGATTGGAAGCCATCGCCTTCATCTTCACATTCCGGGTAGCAGGGTCAGCCGTCGGGCTGACAAACTGAAGGCTGGCTGAATACTTCTCCTCAGGAAAGGCCTTCACCACGAATTGAATCTGACTGCCCGGGCGGATTCTTCCAGCCCAATTTTCAGGGATATAAAATTCCAGTTCCAGGGGATCCATCTGGACAATCGTCAATATCTCATCCTTGGGTGCCACATTGACGTGCTCGCCAATGGAGGCGATCTTGAGATTGACGATTCCATCGATCGGCGAGATGATTCGATGGTCCTGAAGATTCTGCCTCGCCTGACTCAACTCAGTTCTTGCAAGGGCCAATCTGGCTTCATCCAGCTTGACCTTCAGACCGATATCCTCGTAGGTCTGTTGAGGAATCACCTTCCCCTCGAAAAGCTTCTGATAGCGAATCAGAATGATTCGATGCGCCTCTAAAGAGGCCTCTGCCTCCTGGACCCTTGCCTCGGCCCGATCCACCTGGAGCCTGGCATCGACTTCGTCCAGTTGGACCAGAAGCTGTCCCTTTCTAACCCTTTCCCCCTCCCTGGCCAGAATCTTTTCGATGATCCCTGCCTTTTTGGGGCTGATTGTCACATGTTCAGGAGTCTTGAGGCTTCCCACGGCTGAAAGGGTGTAGGCAATGGGCCCCGGAACAGCTTCGACCACCTCCACCTGTCTCTCCTCTGCAATCTGGTTCAGAGACCTGGGAGGTTTCTCATTACTCGCCGACTCCTTCGACCCGCACCCTCCAAGAAACGCTATCAATAGCATTAGTATTGTAAATCCCTTCATATTCATCCTCGTTCCCTTGAAAAATACTTGCATTTTTCCGATCACTGTCCACGGTTATAACCCCACCTAACCTCCCCTTAACCCCACCTCGCCTCCCCTTAAATTAAGGGGAGGTAGGGAGGGGTTAGGGGGGTTAAGAGGGGGAGGGGGGAGTTACGGATACATCCTTCCCATGGCTCGCTCAAGTCTCGCTTTAGCGATATTAAAATCGCTCAATGCGCCATAATAATTCACTCTGGCCTGCGCCAGGAGAGTGACGGCGTCGAGCACATCGGTGGCCGTGGCCACCTGATGTTTATATCGCTCCTCATTCATCCTCAAATTCTCTTCGGCCTGCTCGATCGCTTTCTCAGCCACGCCAATATTTTTTTCGGCTACCAGCATGACCTGATAATCATTCTTCACTTCCAGAACGATTCCCTCAACCAATTGAACCTTTGAGTCTTCGGCTTGCGTCACCTTCACCTTGCTCTCTCCCACCCTGTAGGCCGTCTTTCCCCAATCTCCCAGGGTGAAGGTGGCTAAACCCTGAATCGTCCACCTTTCGCTTCGAAAATCGCCCAGGAGCGAGGGCTCTTCAGAAAATCGAAGATAGTTGCCCGAGAGACTGATAGTTGGAAAGAATCCGCTCTTCGCAATTTTGACCGCCTCCTTGGTCTGTTCGATCGTTAAATTTGCAGCCTTTATCTCCGGCCTCCTTTCCAGGGCCTCCTTCAGGGATTCTTCGTAACGGAGAGAAAAGGGGCTGTAACCGAGAATATCGACAACCTGCACGGGGGCCTCCATCTCCATGCGGAGCAGGGAATTAAAGGAAAACTTGGCTAATGTCACATCACTTTCCGCCCTGACCAGTAACTGTCTTGCATTGGCAAGCCTCACCTCCGCTTGCAGGACATCGTTTTTAGGAACAATTCCAACCTCAAAGAAGGCCTTGTTCACCTCTAACTGGGCTGAGAACTGTTTGACCGTCTGGCGGGCCACATCCAAAAATCTCTCCGCCCTTAGAATATTGAAGTAACCTTCTCTCACCTGGAGGACAATCTCCCTTTTGACCGTCTCCACATCCGTTTTTGAGATATCCACTCCTAATTTCTCAAGACGATAGTTGGACAGGATTGAGCCTCCGGCAAAAAGGGGCTGGTTGATCGTGGTGCTAAAGGTGGAAACATTCCTGCTTGTCCCAGCGATTCCTCCTCCAAAAACCCCTACGACCGTTGGTTCGTTATATCGTGTTTGGCCATACTGCCCGGTCCATTTCGCAAAGAAATCGGTCCTGGCGGCCTTTCTTCTGAATTCGGAACCCGCCACCCCCTCCACCGAAGAATGGAGCCTCACATTACGCTCTAAAGCAATCTTGATGCTCTCCTCAAGGGTCAGCGGCTTCGTAGATTCCTGAGACCAGGCCCCTCCTGCAGAGAGGAGGATGCAAAAAATCAATCCGGCGCACCATCTCATTCTCATCGATCTATTTCCTCCTTTCCTTCTTTTCGGTTCCATTTAAAAAGATTTCCAGAATGGTCTCCGCTTTTGAAATGAGCGGGTAGGATTCCGGACTGATCAGCCATTCGAAGATAAAGGAATGGACGATCCCTTCAAAGGCATGAGCGAGATCCAGGGGGTCCATGGACTTCAACTTCCCTTCCCCCATGCCCTGTTTCATTACCTGAGCCAGGAGATGGATATAGGCCACCATCTTTTCGTGGATCTGGTTTCCGCAACTGCTCATGACCTTCCACTCAAAACGGCTCCCCTCCGAGGCGTATATTCTGAAGAAATCCCTGTTCCGTTCGATAAATTCCAGTTGAAGTCTTAATATATTTTTGATTCTCTCGATGGCAGGAGCCTTTTTGAGGAGTTCGTCTTTAACCGGACCGTTAATCTCTTCCGTTTTTTCATCGATGAGAATAAAAAAGAGGTCTTCCTTTGATTTGAAGAATTTATAGAGGGTGCCTGTCCCGAATTCCGCTGCTTCGGCTATCTCGTTCATGGTGGCCTGAAAGAATCCTTTGGCTGCAAACACCTTTTCTGCCGCCCTGAGGATCTCGCCACGATGGGCCAGATGTTCCCTCTCCTTCCTGCCGATCTTTTCCATATCCTCTCTAAAGGTTAGAAAAATTGTAATTCATTTTGTGAATAGTCATTCATTTCTAAAACAAAAAAAAGAGATTGTCAAATCAACCTCTCCTGCTTATGAAAAAGGCATAAACATACATCGCTGATTTAAGCGCTTAACGGTTCAACATCAATAAAAGTAATACCTTAGCTCTTTGAAATAACCCTCTTAAATCCCTCCCCGCCTCCCTTTTTCAAAGGGAGGAGAAATAATTCCCCCTTTTGACAAAGGGGGATGAAGGGGGATTAGATACCCTTTTTCAAAGTGATAAAATGATACAAATATTTTTTTTAAGGTTTTGGTGAGAGGGAAACAATCTTGCCGCTCACCTCCAGGGTATTGGCAATGATCCCCTTGAGGGATTCGAGGATGCCTAAATAGATGGGGGCTGACTTGGGCATACAGACTCCCTGGATCAACCGGTCCTCGTGTTCTTCCGAATGTCCATTGGCAATCTTTAATATGGACCTCACCTGTTCACCGATATGCTGGGCAAGCATCTTATTCTTTGTGTGAATCAGATCTGGTAGGTTCTCCAGGAGATCCATCGCCTCTTGAAAGATATCATTCACCTCCTTAACGGCACGATCGCTAAAAAGGATGTGGTCTTTCACCATGGATTTGAGCCGGTCCACCATCCCTTCCATGTGGTGGCCCATCCGGTCAAAACTGGAGGCCATGGAAAGGTAGGGTTTTGCCCATTCCCTTCCCTTTTCCGCGGATGAACTCTTTTCGATCACAAATTTGGCCAGCTCGGATGAATCTTTTCGAACCTTCTCTTTCATCTGATCCGCTTCCTGAATCGACTTTTCGGTGAGCGTCCGAAAACCCTCGAAGATCAGTTCAAGCATCTTGATCTGACTCCGGCAGATCTGAATCAGTCTCTCCTCCTCATCCTTTTCCATCTCTCTCCTCCCGCGATCAAAGTGACGATAATCTAAGCTTATCCTCTCTCCTCGCCCCTTCCCTATTCCCTCAAAATAATTTCATCTGCCCTTTTAACTCCATCTCCCCCTTCTCTTCAGGAAAGAGGTTGATCTTTCCATAAGCGCCGTCATGTCCTGGAACGATCGAAACCTTTCCCTGCCTCATCCGGACAATCCCCTCCAGAATTTTCGGCGGGATAAAGGCAGTTAACTCATCCGGGGCGGCATCGAGAAGGATATGAAATTCTGATCCTCCCCTTTGGATCAGTCGATCATACTCCGCATCCACTGATTTGGTCCCCACACGAACCCCTAACCCTTCGGCGATGACCTCCTCCAGGGGAATGAGGTGGATGGAGGGAA
Organism: Deltaproteobacteria bacterium RBG_16_49_23; assembly: GCA_001798855.1. Taxonomy (GTDB): domain Bacteria; phylum Desulfobacterota; class BSN033; order BSN033; family UBA1163; genus RBG-16-49-23. The sequence continues at coordinate 49,151 of MGQQ01000162.1, forward strand.
TGGCGCTTTTCGGAATGAAACCCTCCTCCCGATCAGAGAGCTCTTCGACGCGATGCATGACCCCTATGGTCAATCTCTTCTGACATTTCGGGCAGAGGTATTGATTTGACCGGGTTTCCGCAGGAGAGAAGATCACATTGCACTGGCGATGGCCATCGTAGTGATACTTTCCCTCTTCCGGGAAGAATTCGATGGTGAAGAGGAGCTTTCTCCGGTCCTTGTTCCGGATGGCCTCCACGATCTCCTTATAATCCAGCTCACCGTCAAAGACATTAGCCTCTCTTCCCAGTCGATTGGGTGAGTGAGCATCGGAATTGGAGATGAGGGTCATGCCGTCGAGGGCGGAGAGTCTCCAGTTCATCTCGGGATCCGAGGAAAGACCCGTTTCGATGGCGCGAATATGAGGAGAGAGTTCTTCAAAACACTCTTCGATGGAATCGAATCCTGAATTGGCTCCGAAAATCGAAAACCATGGTGTCCAGGCATGTGCGGGGATGATCAAACAGTCTTCGGAGATATCGAGAATCATTTTGACGAGCTCTTTTGCCGAAAACCCGAAGATAGGTCTTCCATCCGAGGAGAGCTTACCAAGGCTCCCCAATCTCGAGCGGATGGCCTCCACCACTTCGAAGCTCGGAGCGAAAATGAGATTATGGATGCGTCTCCCCCTGCCCCCCTGAGTGAAGATGTTACTCACCTCGGTGGTCAAGATGAAACGAACTCCCTCATCTCCCTTTCTCAATTGGAAAAGACCCTTGCCTGCAGGAACCAGTTTCGACTGCAACTCCGCATAATAGGTAGGATGGGTAAAATCTCCTGTCCCGAGGAGACCGATCCCCTTCTTCTTGGCCCACCGGGCGAGCGTCTCCACCTCCATATCCTTGCTTGTCGCACGGCTGAACTTCGAATGGAGATGAAAATCAGCAATGAACCGCATAGAAAACCTAAATTCCGAAGGCTGAGGTTTAGGGTTAGGGTTAGGGTTAGGGTTAGGTTGAGGTGAAGATTCAGGTTAAAATAATATAGGCCAAAATCTTAGCCTTAACCTTAACCTTAACCTTGACCTAAACCTTGACCTGCCTCATAAAGGATTACGTCACAATCTTATAGACGGTGTCGTGTTCTCTTACCTTATCCTTGACCCTGATTCCGATATCCGCACCCGGGCCCGCCTCCTGGACATTGTTGTTCTCAATCTGCATGGAATCAACTGCCTGGGTAACGTCGGTTGTATGGCCGACGATGTGGATCTGGTCTCCCACCTTTAAGGAGCCTTCGGAGAGCCGGATGGCGGCCACGCCGATCTTTCCAAAAAACTTGATTACCTGCCCCACTTTCTTCTCTTCCATCTTCATCCTCCTTTCTTATGGCTTAACCTTAACGTTGCAATAAAACACAATAAGGAGACCCGGCGGGGACACTGTAAGAGCCTTGTAGCGGAACCTTTTGAAGCATAATGGTCCGGCAACTTTGCTGGAGGTTCCTTTTGGTGAGGTCCTCTATAACCCATTCAATCCCAATAAAACCCGCATTACAAGGGTCTGGAAGTGTTCCCGGCGGGTCTGCTTATTGCACTGTAAGGGTTAAACCTCCAATCCCAAACTTCTCAATCTTTGCAAGACATCTCCGACCTCGATCCTGCTCAAGCACTCAAAATCCTTGCACAGGAGGAATCTTTCTTCGGCACAAGGGGAACAGGGGATCCCCATCCGAATGACTTCAACCTTCTCTCCCCTTGGAGACCAAACCCTGTGATCGGTGGGGCCGAAGATGGCTATCGTCGGCAATCCCAGAGCAGCGGCCATGTGAGAGACGCCCGAATCGTTTCCAATGAAGAGCCGGCACCCCTCCATCACAGAGGCGAGCTGGATCAGGGAAAGCCCTCTTGCCGGAACAAGACGCGGCAAGGTCGTCTTCTCAAAGGTCCGTTGAATCTCCGGCCCCTCGGCTGGACCGAGGACACTGAGAAATGTCACGCCAAGATCGCCCTGAAGATGACGAAGAAGATCTAAAAAATGTTTCGTGGGCCAGATCTTTTTTCTGCTCCCGCTTCCCGGATGGAGGATGATCGCTTTTGCTCTCTCCTCAGGGGAGACCTCTTTCTCCTTCCAGAAATTTCTTCCCCATTCCAGGTCAGACTCTTTCAGATAGAGTCTGGGATTGGTCTCGGAGAGTGGAATTCCGTACCGGGTCAGCTGCCTCATCAGATGGTCGGACAGATGAACCCCTTCGTCCCAATTCGGGAAAGAGTTGATATGAAATACCCGACCCTGACAGACTTTCTTCAAATTTCCGATCAGCGTCCCCCTTCCATCCTTTCCGAAGACGACGATCAGCTCAAAAGCGCTGAAGAACTGCGAGAGAGCCCGGTCCAGCGGTCCCTCACGGACGAAGAAGGTGGCCACCCCTTTCTGATCGATGGAGAAAATCTCCTTGGCATAGAAACGCCCCTCGACCAACTGAAGAATCCGGGGATAACCCATCATGAAAGGCCTTGTTTTCGGGTAAGCCTTTCGAAAGGCTGACAGCACCGGCAAGGCTAAGATGAAATCGCCCAGGGCGCCCTGGTGGATCACCAGCATCGATTGAACTTCAGGGTTGCTCTCTTTAGCAGAAAGGTCCATCCTTTACCCTCTCCGTGACAGGGAGATCCTCTCAAGACGCCTCCGCACATGTTCATCCTCCGGTGTGATCCTGAGGATTCCCTCATATTCTCTTTTCGCTTCCTTCCATTTTTCCTGGTCTTCATAGAGGACGCCGAGATTGATCCTGGCAAACAGGTAGTTGGGGTTAATGCGGATCGCCTTCTTCAGCTCGGAGATCGCCTCTCGACACTGCCTTTGATCGCTGTAGAGGAGGGCAAGGTTATAACGGAGATCGGCATACCGGGGATTCAACTTAACCGCCTTCTTCATCAACCGGAGCGACTCCCGGGTCCGCCGCATCAAACCATAGACATAACTGAGGTAGGCATATCCCATTCCATACCGTGGGTTCATCTTCAAGGCCTTCTTGAATTCTTCAATCGCCTTTTGATGCGATCCCTGGTAGTAGTAAACGATTCCCAGGTTAAAATGAGATTGAAATTCATCCGGTATCAGTTTAGCGGCCTTCTTCAATTCCCGAATGGCCTGAGTCGATTTTCCTTCTCTGGCAAGATAGAGGCCGATGAAATGATGAAATAGGGCTTGCTGACGATGGAGATAAAGCTCATGAAGGTTTTTTTCCGTTTTCTCGTCAAGATGAAATCTTCCGTTCCTCCAAATCCCTTTCTTTTCATAAAAAGCTCGATAAGCGGGCCGGCTCTGGATGGCCTTATGAAACCTCAGAACCGCCTCTTTTTGTCTTCTCTGTCCAAGGGAGATGATCCCCAGAAGGGTCTGAAGTAAACCATCCCTTGGATCTTTCTTCGCTTCGGGAAGGAAGATGGCTTCAGCCTCTCTCCACCTTTGTGTTTCCACATAGAGATAGCCCAGATTGAAGGCGGCCTCCCGGTACTTCGTATTCAGGCGAAGGGCATTAAGAAATTCCTGTTTCGCTCCCCTGAGATCTCCCTTCACCATTATCAATAGACCCTTCTGGTTCCGGAGATCTGCGTAATCCGGATGGAGTTGAATCTCCCCTTCAAGCTCCTTCAGAATCCTTTTGTATGTCGGAATCTGTCTTATCCTCATGCTTCTCTTCCTTTTTCTCTTCTCTCCTCTCTTCTTTTCTCTTCCACTGGGTGGGAATCCACTGCCCTATCTCTTTCTTCCAGTTGACGAATTGAAAAACAACATCCGTCACACCGGAAATGTTCCTGACCTTTTTCTCAAAAGAATAGAGGGTCTTCGTTAAAAAATCTTTGACCCTCCCCTCATCCCCCTCTCCGGGCATGCGGGAAAGTTTAAAAAATCCCCGAAGATAAACGACTCCCCGGACCGTTCCGAAATCGATCTTGGTATAATCGATATTAGACCGGATCAGCATCCTTCGAACCTCAGACTGGATAACAAAATCCTCTTTGATCATCTTTTAAGGAGGGGGAGGTTTGACCTCCAGCGCTCTTCGCACCGCATCTAATAGCTCTTCCGGGTCATAGGGTTTTTTAATAAAAAATCGGGCCCCCAGCCCCCGGGCTCTTTCTTCCGCATTCGTCTCCGGACTTCCCGTTAAAAAGATGATGGGAATACGGCTGGTCCGCTTCGACTCTCTTAACTTCTCCGCCACACTGAATCCGTCCCCTGCCGGCATCCGGATATCGAGGAGGATCAAACTGGGTTTTTCCTTGTAGGCCATAAAGACGCCCTGGGCGCCATCGAAAGCCACGACCGTATTATATCCGCTCGATTGAAGCCGGATGGTCAACGCCTTCACAATGTCTCTCTCATCATCGACGATGAGAATCTTCTTTTTAGGAGCCATGACCCGCCACTTTTAAATTCATACTTCCTGACTTAACCTCAATCTTAACCTTAATATTGCAAAACATTTAACTAAACGGGCATGGGTGAACCACCTACTCTCCTCCATCCAGCCTCTTCTGATCAGAATGGTTTCCCTGAAGCCACACCATTACCTCATTCCTTCTCTTCTGAAAAGCCGCCAACTTTCCCTTCTCGATCGGGAACCCCGTAGGAAAACTCTCTCTCAGCGGGTTTTTGAATCGCCCGTCTTTTGCCATCCGATAATCCAGATGAGGGCCCGTGGAGAGACCGGTGGAACCCACATAACCGATGATCTGCTTCTGCTTAACTCTGACTCCCTTCCTGATCCCCGGGCCGTAACCGGAGAGATGGCCATAATAGGTAATATATCCGTTCGGATGACGAAGGATGACCTGCTTTCCGAATCCTCCTCCCCACCCGCACGAGACCACGGCTCCATCTGCTACCGCCCATATAGGCGTTCCCGAAGGCGCGGCATAATCAACGCCATAATGAGGAAGAACCCCGCCGAGGATGGGGTGTTTCCTCGCCTTGGTGAATCTCGAACTGATACGTGTAAAACGGAGCGGGGATCTTAAAAAGGCCTTCTTCAAAGCAAGCCCTTTCTCATCATAAAAATCGCCCTCGAAGCATGTCCCCTGGATCATCCTCTCCCTTCTCTGATACTCCACTGCATGGATAGGGCCGTACCGGATAAACTCCTTCCCCTTATAGACCTTCTCCACCGCCATTTGAAACCGGTCCCCTTCCCTCACATCCTTATAAAAATCGATCTCTGAGGCGAGGATTTCAGCGAAGGAGATCACTAACTGTTCCTTTTCTCCGGCGGCCTCCATGGCTTCGAACAGGGAAGACCGAATCATCCCTTCCACCTTGACGAGGTAGGTTTCGAGGGGGACTTCCTTCTTGCGGGCAAGATATCCCTGCGGCCCTCTTTCGATCTCATAGACCTCGGTCGGACCCGCCTCAAAAATAAATTTTACCATCTCCCCTCTGTCATCAGCAATAAACCGGAATTGACCGCCTTTCACCTTTTTAAAATTGAGAAAAGGCTTTAAGGCCGAAACGATCCGTTCAATCTGGGGGGAAGAAATATTCTTCTCTTTCAGGGATTTTGAAAGGGTGCTCTTCTCTTTGATCTCGCCTTCGATGGTTTGATATTCGGGCTCCCGGGGTTGAGCCTCTTTTAACGGGACGCTGACCGGTTCGGAGGGATCGCCTTCCGAGGGGATCGGCCTGTAAGGCAAGATGAAGAAATAAGCGATCAGGAAGAGGGCAACCCCGAAAGCGCCTGAAAGGAGAATCCACTTTTTCTTCTTCCCCCAACCTTCTTTGGATTGCCTTCTGAATCGATCCGTTCTTTTAAAACTAAAATCCATCATCCTTAACCCTCAATCTATCGCCATTTTCGCAGGCTAAAGCCTGCGGCTACCGATTTATGGGCTGCGATTCATGCTGGCACGCCGAAGTGCGGCGTTTCAGCACGCAGGCATGAATCGCTCCTACTCCTAACTCTCAATCTCTCTTAAAAAGGCCGCCGCATCTTCAGGGGGAGTCGGGTTCACAAAAAAGCCGGTGCCCCATTCAAATCCTTCCCGCAATCCGATTCTTAAACGGGTCTCAATATGCCAGTGAAATTCCGGACGATGGAAACGCTCCTGAACCGGCGAGGTATGTAAGGTAAAACTATAGGGAGGATCGGAGAGCAACCTGTGAAACTTGAGAAACAGGGATTGGATGGCCACAGAGAGATCCTCTATCTCCTCCTCACGAAGCCGATGAAAATCGGGGCGATGCGCCTTTGGGACGATCCAGGTCTCGAAGGGGTAGCGCGAGGCAAAAGGGGCGAAGACTAAGAAATGGACCGTCTCCGTAATCACCCTCTTCCTTACCGATATCTCCTCCCTGAGGATATCGCAAAAGATACAGCGCTCCTTGCGCTGGTAATAATCCAATATTCCCCATATCTCCTCGTCGATTCTCCGGGGGATCACAGGCATGGCCATGATATGGGAATGGGGATGGCGGTTAAACAATCCCGGATAATTCTTTAAAATGAGAAACTGTTCGAAACGGCGGTCCTTCTCCAGATCGATAAGCCTCTCCTGGTAGGCTTGAAGAATGTTCCTGATCTGAGAAGATTCCATAAAAGCAAGGCTCTGATGATGCTCGGGAGTTTCGATGACGATCTCATGGGCGCCGATGGCTTCCATCACATCGTACATCCCCTCAGGCCTTCGATCGTATTCTCCTTCGGTACGGAAGAAGGGATATTTGTTGGGGATGACGCGGACGGCCCAACTCTTTCCATCCTGTTTGATTGAGAATGTCTCCCGGGGAGTCTCCTCCTCATTGCCCGGACAGAACGGGCAGGGCCCCTCGATCTCCTGAAGCTGATAGGGCGGCTTAAAGGAAAGATAATCGGATGGCCCCTTGGGGTGATCAGTGGCGGTCACCACCCACATCCGGGTAATGGGATCTCTTCTCAGCTCCGCCATAGGATTTCCTCATACAAGAAGGGATTGGTAGACATATTGTCTCCCACGGTGAGTGGCATCCCCGTGAGCATGGGTCGCGCCTTCTATTCTTAACACTAACCTCTTCTTATAGAGGTTGAGCAGGCGGGTGCCACTCGTGTTCATTCCGATCTTCTCCTTTTCGGACAACTCCCTCAAGGTCAATCGCCTTTTATTCATCACCTGGTTCAAAGTCTGGACCAGATAATTGTTCAGAGATCCAATGATCCGCCACCCCGTAGTCCCTGTGGTGAGTATGGCCAGTTTCTTTCTCTCCAGAGCGACGCCGATGTTTTCTTTCTGAGAAGGATTGAGACCCTTCAGGACGAGGAACTTCTCGCCGTACTCCTCGCTCCAGAGCCGCGACACCATCTTGGCCACCACCTCATCCGCCCATGAAAAATCGATGGAGCCTATTCCCGAAAAATCGAGGACGAGGCAGCGTTCATCGCCTTCCCTCAGAATCTTTTCAAGGGTCTCGCGGAGGCGGACGCCCCGTGAACGGCCGGCCATCTCCTTCTTCCCGTTTTTAAAGAGTTCGTGAGTAAGCTTCTTCAGGGAGAGAATTTTCTTATTCATTCTTGAACTTCAATTGATTCAGTTGAAACGATTTAATCAAAAGGTTATCTTTTTGTCAAGAACTTTTTGGCGGATTCGAAAAGGGCCCTCCCAGGGATGTTCGAGCTCATCCACCAGCCGGTCCCGGCAACTTTTGCAGAGCATCAGATGAAACTCCTGGTAGACCTCTTTCTCCAGATCCTCCGGATTCGACTGCTCGACCTGTTTCAGGAGCTGTGTCAATTGGCGATCGACCCCTTCTTCCGGCTCCAGAAGCAGACCATCAAATCCTGCAAAGATCCTGATCTGAGTCACATAGGCGAGGTTTCCGGGAGGGAGTTCTCTCCCGCACCTGAAACATTTTTGCCCCTTTCGATCTTCCCCCGTCTGCCGTTTCATCCTATTCTCTCCTTAGTAACAGTTTCATAATAATAACGACATTATTTTATAAAATCCCTCCTCACCTCCCTTTGCCTGTCCTTGACAGGAAAAAGATTACCAAAGGGAGGGAAAATACCCCTCTTTGGCCGCCGGCCCATAGGGCCTCTGGCCCGGAGGGCAAAGAGGGGCAAGGGGAGATTTTGTGAAACATGTCAATTCAATTTTGAGACTCTTAATAAATTTGGCTTCTCTTTTTCCACTCTTCCAAATCCCCGAGGGCCCGCTTTGTAAAGAGCATTCTCTTCTTTCGGCCTCTTATTCTCTCAAGCAAGGGAGGCAGGAGGCCAAAATTGATATTCATGGGCTGGAAAGGAAGAGCGGGAGAGTAAATGATATGGTTGACCAGCGCCCCAATAGCTGTGGTGGGGGGCGGGATAACGGGATCTTTCCCCATCCTCCGCAAAAAAGCATTGATCCCGGCCAGAAGCCCCATGGCCGTCGATTCCATATATCCCTCCACACCCGTGATCTGACCGGAAAAGTAAAGATCCGGACGTTTTTTCAACTGGAGAGATGGCATCATGATTCGAGGGGAATCCACAAAGGTGTTTCGATGGACCGATCCCCAGCGAACAAACTCAGCTTTCTCCAGCCCCGGAACCATTCGGAAGACCCTTCCCTGCTCCCCCTGTTTGAGACGGGTTTGAAATCCCACCAGGTTGAAAAGGGTTGCAAACTCATTCTCCTGCCTCAGCTGAACAACGGCGAAAGGCTGTCTTTTCATCTTCGGGTCGATCAGACCCACAGGCCGTAGCGGTCCAAAGGCCAGGGTATCCCTTCCACGGCTTGCCAGTTCCTCTACGGGCAAACAGCCCTCGAAGAGGTATCTCTTCTCATAATCTTTCACGGGAATCTTCTCCGCCTGACCGAGCGCTTCAACGAACCGGTAATACTCCTCTCGGTCCATTGGGCAGTTGAGATAATCATCGCCTCCTTTCCCATACCGGGAGCCCTTAAATGTTTTTCCGAAATTGGTCGATTCTGCGGTGATGATCGGTGAGATGGCATCGTAGAAAAAAAGATGTTGTGACCCGGTCAATTTCTGGATCTCGCCGCTTAATCTCTCGGAGGTAAGAGGACCGGTAGCAATGATGGTGATCCGATCTTCAGGGATGATTTGAATCTCCTCCCGGATGATCTTGACTCCTTCCAGCCCCTCCAGAGTCCGGGTGATTCTCCTTGAAAATATCTCCCGGTCCACGGCCAGAGATTCTCCGGCCGGAACCCTTGTTTCTCTGGCCACTTTCAGAATGAGGGAATCGAGCCGCACCAACTCCTCTTTTAAAACCCCGGAGGCGTTTTCCGGCGATTCTGATTTCAGTGAGTTGCTGCAGACCAGCTCCGCAAGAAACGGGGAACGATGGGCGGATGAGTAAACCTGAGGCTTCATCTCAAAAAGGAGGACTTCCCCTCCTCTTCTTGCAATCTGCCACGCGGCTTCGCACCCGGCTAATCCGCCGCCGATGACGATGATGGGCTCCATGGTTTCTAATTGTATGTTGTTCTTCTTTAGATTGCAAAAGGGAAAGCGACTATTGCAGTTTTTCTTTAGTGGGTATATAATACCCACTATGAGGGCTGTGAAAATTCTTCACACCAAAGAAGTCAAAGGTGATGAAATTGTTGAGATCAAGATATGGCAGGTTCCAAAATCGAAAAATCCCCCTCACGGTGTCAAATATTCAATTGCATATGTTAAAAGGGGGAAAAGGCTCGTTGGTTATGACAACGCAGAAGGTAAGGGCGACCACAGACATTATCGGGACAAGGAAGAACCTTATAAATTTAACAGCATGCAGGATTTGTTGAGAGATTTTAAAAGAGACTTGCGAGAACTGAGAGGAGGCGAATGGGATGAAAATTAAACGTGTCAAAATAGAAATAAGAAGTCTCGATAACGCCTTGAAAGAGGCAGGCGATGTATTTAACAGGCTTTCACGAGGCGAACGCGTCCAAAAGAAGACGGCGATCTATTTTAGTAATCTTAAGGAGATGCGAAAGGTTCTTACCGAAAAGCGTCTCGATTTATTAAAGGCTGTTAAAGATAAGAAACCGGCTTCAATTTATGAACTCGCAAAAATGGTCCACAGGGATATCAGGAATGTCTTACAAGACCTTGCATACCTGGAAGAACTCGGGCTTGTGGAAATAACGGAAACCAAGGATAAGAAAATTCCTCATGTTGAATATGAGAAGATTGCCTTTGAGGTGGCAATTTGAAAAGCGAGAGCCTCTATTTGATTCCAAAGTCTTCGTTTGATCTTTTTGTTTTGGTATTGAAATCGACCTTGATGAAACGTATGAACCGACAAAGATTTGTTTTCGGATTGCGATGGCGCGATTTTCCGCACTGGCCTTGACCATCCTGTACCAAGCACTGAATCTTACCCTGAAACAAGTAATGTCATCCTGAATTTATTTCAGGATCAGGTTCTATCGAATTCTATCTAATGATTTCGGGATCACCCCCCGACTTCCTCACTGAATCCGCCAGAGTCTTTGTTGAACGTTGAGACCTATTTTTCTTTCAGACGGGATGGTCTGGTTATGGATTTCATTGAGTATGGAAAAGCCGCCTAGCGCAAAAACGAATTCTCACTACAGATTACCAATTTAGAGACGTAAGGAAAAGAATCCTGTTAAAGGGAGAAAGAGAAAATACCGTATTTCTGTTGCCTAACACCAATCTCCTGATTTCAATGAGTTACTGCAGACCAGCTCCGCAAGAAACGGGGAACGATGGGCAGAGGAGTAGATCTTCGGTTTCATTTCAAAGAGGAGGACCTTCACTCCCCTCCTAGCGATCTGCCATGCCGCTTCGCAGCCTGCCAGCCCGCCTCCGATGACGATGATGGGTTCCATGGTTTCTAATTGTATGTTTTCCGTCCCAAGATTGCAAAAGGGAAAGCGTAAAAATAACCCAATTTCAGAATCGGCATCGTTCCCATAAGCGATAGGCAGCCGGGGCAGGAGTGTTGGTGATTTTGAGAAGCAGACGGTCGTAGATTATGCGGACCAGGATAAACAGCATGAGCTAGCCCAGTTCATATAACTGAAATTCTACGGGCTTAGATCCGCAGTCGCATAGTATTTTTAATATTGTTGAACTACTTTATATGTTCTGTGAGCGCGAGGTTATTCTCATTTTCCCGGACAACATACTATCTCTTTTCTAATTCCTGAACCCTCAGCGCCAACTCCTTTATGGTGGCATGAAGCAAGCCGATATAGCCTACAAGATCGAGCCCCTTTTTTCCGGCTCCGTCCAGAGATACAATCTCATCCGGAATATTCGGATCATCAAGCATCACACCCACACGTATGGCCTGAAACTTCGGCAGTTTGGATTTCTCCGCCGAGAGATCCTGTCTTCTTCTTTCCAGCTCATCCGGAGTCATAACCTTCTCCACATCGGTCTTGATTTCTTCATCGGAGACAAGGGGTTTGCGTTTCCATTCATAAAGGTCAACTGCAAGAAGCCGGTCCAATGCCCCGGACTGATTCGGGAGGGTACGGATTACGTCCTTGGTCGTCCGATCACAGGGATAGGCGGTCCAGGAATCAGCTACCGGGTCGGTAGCCGAGTATTGCAGAACGGATAAAATGTTAGCAGGGGTACCTGTCCCCACACCAACATAGCCGCGCTTATCGATTGCCATTCTCGAGTTCCAATCAGCCCCGTTTCTGGTCAGAAAGTGCAATTTACCCGAGGTGTCGCTACCTTCCCTCGTCGCATACACCCCCCCGATATAGTTCGGACCTGCACCGTTATCCTGGATTGAAAGCATTAACCCGGGCCCGAAGCCATCTTGCATATCATCTGAAGTATGAAGCACCAATTCCGCTGCCCCGCCAAATCCAGTCGTACCCGTCCCCTGACGGGTGGCACGAAGCGCCCAGGTGCCGGTAGGGTCAATGACATGGAGTTTTTTAGCAGGAGCCGTGGTCCCAATCCCCACGTTGCCGGAAGAAGTAATTGCTACCCTGTCAGCAGAAGCAGTTCTGAAATTGAGAGGTGCAGAGTCCACTGTCTGGATAACAAGCGCACCTATGCCCCGATGTGAAAGCTCCGACGAGGTATTGGGTCCCCCGTTTCCCCTGAGCAGTCTCAAGCCGTAATCAGTGTAAGTGTCGTCCCCCCGGAAATCAATATAAGCGTAGTTGTTCCCTGTTGAAAGGCCGCAAACCTCTATATTTGGCCCTGAAGTCCAGACCGTGCCACGAAGAGCCGATGTGCCGTTTACATCCAGGTTATAGGTGCTGGGGGTTGTCCCGATTCCAACGTTACCACGGAGAGCCGAGGTCCCGTTTACGTCCAATTTGTAGGTGGTAGGGTCTATCCCGATCCCAACACTCCCATTTACCTTGAGGTCTCCGTCCGCCGCAAAGAGGCTTCCTCCGATAAACACACAGACTAAAACCAAACACAATATTATCTTTCTCATCTCCTCTTCCTCCTTTATTTATTGTGAAAGGGTAAAATTCTTGATCGTAATCGTTCCTCCGCCAGCCGTTGTCGTTATCATCCCTCTCAGGGTCGTCATGATTCCATAGTTCGATGTGAAATCCGAGTTATATCCGCCCTCCAGGGTAACGATGATATTCCGGTTAACCGTCAGGCTTTCGACCAATGTTAAGTCTCTGCATTTGATAACATTCCCATTCACCGCTGCATTATAAGCCGCCTGAATCGTATTATAGTTTGTGGTTCCAATTCTTACAGGCCCGATGTTATAGACCTCGGTGCGTATAACTTCGCTGTTGCCGGCAAAGTCCCTCGCGAAGAATCTGAGCGTGGTCGTTACCGAGATATTTATAGGGGATGAATAGACAGGTGACGCTGTGGTAGGTGTTGTCCCATCGGTCGTGTAGTAGATTCTGTCGCAACCTGAACCGGCTCCGTCACTACAAGACAACGAGACTTGCACGGTTGTGTTGTAGTTCCAATATCCTCCTGGCGGCGAGGCAGTAGTGACAGGAGCTATGGTGTCGATGGTGTAGATCTGGGTCTTCATACTTTCGTTATTGCCTGCAAGGTCCCTTGCAAAGAACTTCAGCATGGTGTCTACCGAGATGCTGATAGGGGATGAATAGACAGGCGATGAGGTGGTGGGGGTTGTTCCGTCAGTGGTATAGTAAATTTTGTCGCATCCTGAACCTGTGCCGTCGTTGCAGGTCAGGGTGACGGACTGAGCGGTGCTGTAGGTTCCTCCTGGAGGCGAAGGAGTAGTCACGGGGGTAATCGTATCCAGGATGATCGAATCACTGGGAGGAGGATCGGACGACCAGTTGCCCGCCCCGTCCCTGAACCGGGCCCAAACGGTCTTGGAACCGTCACCCGGAGTCAGGGTCCAGGCCTTCGGTGTGGCATACCATTCCGGCGATGAGTAGGTGGTGCCGTCGTTTGAAAATTGCATGTAGGCGCAGCCCCAGCCAGCATCACTGCACGTGAGGGTCAGGGTAACGCCTGTAGTGTTCGTGAAAGCTGCCCCTCCATTAATAGTGACTGTCCCGACAGGGGGAGTAGTGTCGCTTCCTACCCCGGACATTTTCTCCAGCCGGTTCCCCGCCTTATCATACTCGTACTCTATGACCACTCCATTCCCGTATTCCACCCGTTTCAGACGGTTCAGTTCGTCATAGACGTAATTGACTGTCTCGGCAAAAGAGATTATAGCCGATCCAAAGAACAGATTGAGAACCGCAATACTTATTAGTAGTCCATGTTTTATTCTTGATGGCATTGGTTTAGCCCTCCAAATCAACATGTCGATGTTTTGGGTAGCCCCTTATCACTCTGATGCATTGCTCTACCCCTGAATCTTATATGCATGGGTTGGACCACCCTCCAACCCAATTGGATCGGGGGTGATGTATCTACCTGTTTGGGGGTTGTAATAGCGGAAGTAGTTATAGTGAAGTCCTGTTTCTTGGTCATAATATTGGCCCGGATATACTCCGATACGTCTCCCCCTAAGAAGAGCTGTTTTTTACCCCCCTTGGGTAGGGTGTTTTAAAACGATGGGCGG
>MGQQ01000163.1:0-5580 GCA_001798855.1 Deltaproteobacteria bacterium RBG_16_49_23
TTTATGGTGATATCCAGGCCCTGTTCAATCTCCATCTCCAGGTCGAGGAGGGAGAAATCGTCACCCTTCTCGGTTCGAACGGAGCCGGGAAGACGACCACCATCAATGCCATTTCAGGCATTCTTCATCCAAGGCAGGGCACCATTCAGTTTGACGGCCAGGTTATTCATCGGATGGCGCCATTTCGAATTGTGGAGTTCGGATTGATTCAAATTCCGGAAGGGAGGATGCTCTTCCCGGATATGACGATCTTTGAAAATCTTCAGATGGGGTCTTATTCAAATCGGGCAAGAGAGAACCAACAAGAAACCCTTGATTGGGTCTTTCAGCTCTTTCCCCCACTAAAGGAACGAATCGCCCAACTCGCAGGAACCTTAAGTGGGGGTGAACAGCAGATGTTGGCCATCGCCAGAGGTTTAATGTCCAAACCAAAACTACTCATGCTGGACGAACCTTCTTTGGGGTTGGCTCCTCTTCTTGTTGCGGAGCTTTTTAGAATCGTGGTCGAAATCAATCAGCATGGGGTCGCCATCTTATTGGTGGAACAGAATGCCATCCAGGCCCTCGAAACCGCTCACCGGGGCTATGTCTTGGAGAATGGAAGGATTGTTCTCTCCGGAAACGCCTCTGATCTCATTCAGAATGATCATGTCAGGGTCTCCTATCTGGGGATCTAAGTCGGTACGAGTCGGAACGACTGTCGCACCAACACTCGTTACTGAGGGGTAATCATGGCAACAGATAAAAAGGAGATTCAAATCCATTGTAAAGCTTGCAGTTCAAGATTCGGTGTTTCACCCATGGATCGTTTTGCCCAATGCCCCCAGTGCCATCAGGAGTCGAAGGGGATGACAATGTGATCGTTTGTGATATTTGCGAAGGAAACCCCAGGTGTGTCGAGGTCTGCCAGAAGCAGGCGATCCTGTTGGTTTAGTAAAGGGTTTAACGGTCACTCCAAGGAATCCCAGGTTGCGGCTGTGGGCATGCCAGACCCCGTCCTCGGAGAACGGGTTTGTGCCTTTATTAAGCCCAATAGGGATGTGACGGTCTCTTTTGAAGAGATCGTCTCCTTTCTAAAAGATAAAAAGACTTCGGTCCTATATCTTCCCGAACGGATTGAGATCGTTGATGAGATACCCCTTACTAATGTTGGGAAAGTGGACAAGAAACGATTGAGAGAAGAGATTAAAGAGAAGCTGAAAAAAGAAGGAAAAATTTGAAACCTCTTTACGATCAAACCTAATTTCCGAATTATATTCGGAGAACACAGGATTTAGGTCCTCATTTTATTCTTAAAAAAACAATATAAATTTTGATGGGTTACATAACATTAAGAAATTCCTTGACAAAAATAGTTACATATGTATTATATGAAATAGATTTTTTCCGAATTGGTTTCATATTAAAATTCATTTATACCTACCTGAATGAAGAAAAAGCCGAATCTTATTCAAAACCTAAATAACATAACCCGAGAATCTGAGAAAAAGAAGAGAATATTAAGCTCTGCTATTAAGGTCTTTGGAGAAAAAGGTTTTCAAAATGCTACGATTGCAGGCATCGCCAAAGATGCTGGTATTGGGGATGCTACCATTTACGAATATTTTAAAAACAAAGAAGACTTGCTCCTCGCTGTCCCTGTAGAAATCACGAAAGAACTTATTCCAAATATCAATGACCATATGATGGGTATTAAGGGAGCCTTCAATAAACTGCGTAAGTTTATCTGGTGGTGGCTTAACTTCGTTGAAAAAAATCCTGGATACGGGTCAATTGTATTACTTGAGATAAAAACCAATAGAACTTATGTATCCACGGAAGCCTATCAGGCAGCGAGAAACTTTTATCAAATTGTTCTAGATATTATTAAAGAAGGGCAGGAAGAAGGGACCATCAAGAAAGAGATTGATGTTTATTTGGCCCGAAGTCTCTGTGTCGGCGCGATTGAGCACATCATCATTCGTTGGCTTCTAAAGGATAGAAGATATTCGCTCATACAATACGCCGACCCGCTCACAGATCTTTTGATCGATTCATTTAAGACACTGGAGCTTGAGGGTTCGGAAAGGATGTCGCTTACCTCTAAGGGGAAATGTAACCCGAAAGAGTGAACTTGGAGGAACTGATGCGTATACCCAAATTTGAATATTTTCGCCCCTTATCGATTGAGGATGGTTGTTCTCTCCTCTATAAACACAAGACAGAGGCAAAGATCTTAGCTGGGGGAACCGATCTCTTCGTCAAAATGAAGAAAAAACAGATTCTTCCCAGGGTTGTCATCAGCCTGAAAGGGGTTCAGGAATTAGACAGGATTGAATGGGATGATAGAGAGGGTCTCAAAATTGGCTCACTCGTCACCCATGAGGCCCTTGTCAATCATCCGATCGTCAGAGAAAAGTTCGATTTTCTCTCCGAGGCTTGTTTTAAGATCGGAACCCGTCAGGTGAGAAACATGGGAACCTTGGTGGGTAATCTTTGTAATGCCTCCCCTTCCTCGGACGCCTCTGCTCCTCTGTTAGTCTTGGAAACGAAGTTGAAGTTGGTTCACCTCTACGGTGAAAGAACCATTCCTCTTCAAGAATTTTTTATTGGGCCTTTCCAAACCGCCCTGGATCCCCAAGAAATCGTGGTAGAGGTTCAGATCCCTAAACCTGCCCCTTCCACGGCCGGCTCTTATCAATACCTTCATAAAGCTTCTTCTGTTGGAGAAACCCTGGTGGGAGCGGCTGTTCTTCTCACAATGGATCCAAAAGATTCTACCTGTCAGGAGGCAAGGATTGGTCTCTCTTCTGTTGCTTCAACCCCAATCAGGGCGAAGGCTGCGGAAAGAACATTGAAGGGAAAAAGACTGGAAGAGAAGATTATTAGGGAGGCGGCTCAGGTGGCCTCGGATGAAACCCAGCCTCGGTCCAGGCCTTGGTATCGACGGGAGATGAGCAGGGTATTGGTGGAACGGGCAATCCTTCAAGCGATGGAGAAAATCAGATGAAAAAGCAATTGATCGAGTTGAGAGTGAATGGTGAATCCTGTGAGCTGGCCGTGGAGCCTCAAAGAACACTCTTGGAAGTGTTGAGGGAAGACTTGGGCCTCACAGGGGCAAAGGAGGCTTGCGGCACAGGAGAATGCGGTGCCTGTACCGTCTTGATTGACGGCAAACCCATCCTTTCCTGCTTGACCCTGGCGATCGAAGCCCAGGGAAAAGAGATTACCACCATCGAAGGCCTAGCCAAGGCTGGTGAACTCCATCCTTTGCAGAAGGCTTTCATTCAGTACGGAGCCATTCAGTGCGGCTATTGTGCGTCAGGGATGATCCTCAATGCAAAATCTATTCTCGATGAAAACCCAAAACCCTCAAGAGAAGAGATCCTAAAAGGATTAGAGGGTAACCTTTGTCGATGCACAGGCTACAATAAAATTCTGGACGCTGTCATGGCAGCCTCAATAGGAAAGGATTGATATGGAAGAGTTATCTTTCGTTGGCAAAAGTGTCCCCAGAAAGGATGGTGTGGAAAAGGCCACTGGGAGAGCGCTTTATACTGTGGATATGGTTCTTCCAGGGATGTTGTGGGGTAAAATTTTAAGGAGTCCCTACCCCCATGCCAAGATACTTCGCATCGATACGACCCGGGCAGAGAAACTCCCCGGGGTGAAGGCGGTGATTACGGGAAAGGATACTTTAGGGATCAAACACGGATTCGTGGAGACCCCTCGATATCCCCCTGATCAATACCCTTTAGCCATGGATCGGGTCCGCTATATTGGTGAAGAGGTCGCCGCTGTTGCGGCCATTGACGAGTATGTTGCTGAAGAGGCTTTGAATCTTATCCAAGTCGATTACGAGGAACTTCCCGCGGTCTTTGATCCTGAGGAGGCCATGAAACCGGAGGCTCCTGAAATCCATCATAGCCATCCAAAGGTGAAGGAACCTTATAAAAATATTGGAGGAAAGACGGAGTCTGGATGGGGAAACGTTGAGAAAGGGTTTGCTGAATCCTACCTCATCCGTGAGGATCGGTTCGAGGGGCAGCTAAGAACACATTGTTACATGGAACCCCAGGCCACGCTGGCCAATTTCGATCTTTCCGGAAAGCTAAATGTCTGGACTTCAAGTCAAGGTCCCTTCATTAAAAGAGCCAAACTAGCCACGACCTTAGGACTTCCTTTCAGCAACGTTCGTGTTTTGAAAGCCTATGTGGGAGGAGCGTACGGAGGGAAGATCGACCTCTTCTCCCATGAATTCTGTGCTTCTCTCCTGTCCATCAAGGCCCGAAGGCCGGTGAAAATTGTTTGTACAAGGGAGGAGGTATTTGAGTCTGCCAGGCACGGCCAACCCATCTTTGTTGAGTTGAAAACAGGCGTCAAAAGAGACGGAACCTTAGTTGCCCAGCAAGTTAAGGTTATTAATAATAGCGGCGCCTACCGGGGAAGCGGAGTGGTAGTTATTTTCCTCTGCTGGGGTTTCGTCATGCTCTGCTACCGAATTCCACACCTGAAATATGAAGGTTTCTCCGTCTACACAAATAACCCTGTCAGGGCTCCACAAAGGGGACATGGTGCCCCTAATCTTCGATTTGCTGTTGAATCACAGATGGACTCGATTGCTGAAGAGTTGGGGATCGATCCAGTAGAGATCCGTTTGAAAAATGCACGGCAGAAAGGGGACTTTCTCCCTAACGAAGATCCGGTCAGGAATTGCGGTTTGGTCGAATGTATCGAAAGGGCTGCTGAGGCTACCCAATTTAGAGAAAGATATGGGAAGAGGAAACGACAGGAGGGGAAGAAGATAAGGAGGGGGATTGGGATGGGGGTTTCTTCCTACTTCAGCGGGTCCCTCATCTACCCCAACACATCTGCGGCTATTGTCAAATTGAATGACGATGGCACTGTATCCCTCCTCACAGGAGCCTTGGACATTGGCCAGGGGGCTGAGACCATTCTATGTCAAATTGTCGCTGAGGAGCTCGGGGTAGTGATGGATGACATTCGAGTTGTGGCAGCAGATACCGAGACCACTCCTGTGGATATCGGTGCCTGGATCAGCGGAGGAGCTTATGTTTCTGGGAACGCTGTCAAAATTGCTGCCTCCGATGCCAGGCGTCAACTTTTTGAAGTTGCAGCAAAAGAGCTTGAAGCCAATCCCGAGGACCTCATTGCAAAGAACCGAGAGATCTCTGTCAAAGACTCCCCTGGACGATCGATCTCTTTCACTCAGGCAGTGGCTGCGAGTATCGCAAAACGTCGGGGGAACCCCATTATTGGTCAGGGGCACTACCGAACGATGAAAGACATACCGGCTCACCCGAGCCTTGCCACCACGAAGGGCAGATGGAGTGAAAACTATGCCTTCGATGCCCAAGTAGCCGAGGTGGAAGTCGATATGGAAACCGGCCAAGTGAAACTTGTGAAAGCGACTACAGCTCACGACTGCGGCTTCCCCATAAACCCGCTATTAGTCGAGGGACAGATTGATGGCCAGGTCTCCATGGCTCAAGGCCATGCCCTCTGGGAGGAGGTCTTGATGGAGAGGGGTGAAACCCTTACGACCTCTTTCCTCGATTATAAAATCCCCTGTGCTAAGGA
>MGQQ01000163.1:5657-5795 GCA_001798855.1 Deltaproteobacteria bacterium RBG_16_49_23
GAAGGATATGTCTCGGGAATGGTAGCCGCCATCGCCAATGCTGTGTATGATGCTACGGGGGTGAGAGTAAAAACCCTCCCAATCCTTCCAGAAAAGATATTGATGGGATTAAGAAAAAAGGGAGATTCATAGCATCAA
>MGQQ01000163.1:6007-6127 GCA_001798855.1 Deltaproteobacteria bacterium RBG_16_49_23
GCCTGAACATATTAAGACATTAGAAGATGTCAGTAAAATCCCATTCACGGTTAAGGACGAGTTAAGAAAAAGTCAGGAAGAATATCCTCCCTACGGAGACTTTCATTGCATTTCTCCAGA
>MGQQ01000164.1 GCA_001798855.1 Deltaproteobacteria bacterium RBG_16_49_23
GGAGGGAGAATGGGTTCCCTATGAGGAGTACTGGTCCACCGGGATATGCCTCCAGTGTCCCAGTGGCTGCGGCCTCCGGATTCGATCGGTGAATCAATGGCCGGTCAAACTGGAAGGGATCAAAGATTATCCCATCAACAAGGGACGCCTCTGCCCGAAGGGCCAGTCAGGCCTTCAGGTTCTTTATGATCCGGATCGAATCCGCCATCCTCTGAAAAGAAAAGGAAAAAGAGGAGAGGGGACCTGGGAGAAAATTTCCTGGGAGGAAGGAGTGGCCCTCTTATCTCAGAGATTGAAAAAGCTTCGTGAGAGAGAAAAGCCTCATGAGCTCATGGTCATGGGGGGAAGGTACCGCGGTCATATGATCGACCTGTTCGCCCGGTTCCTGGAGGCCTATGGCTCTCCCAATCACCTTGGAAATCCTGCAAGGGGATCAGAGGGGATTCTGAAGGGCCATTTCTTTACCATGGGGGTTAGAGATTTTCTCCCGATTCACTGGGAAGAGACGAACTATGTTCTTTCCTTCGGAGCCAGTCTGCTCGAGGCCTCCCGGCCTTCTTTGAGAAACCTATGGGGTTATGGATTTTTAAGAAGAGGAAGGCCGGGAATCCGGGGAAAGCTGGTTCAGATTGAGCCCCGGTTCTCTGTGACGGCATCGAAGGCCGATCAGTGGGTCCCCATTCTTCCGGGAACGGACGGCGCCCTTGCCCTGGCCATTGCTCACATCATCATCCGGGAGAAGAAGTTCGATCAGGATTTTATTGAACGCTTCACCTTTGGTTTCGAGGATTGGAAGGGTCCGGATGGAACAACCCATACGGGTTTTAAAACTCTTGTCCTTAAAGAATATTCTCCCAAGCAGGTGGCCATCCTCACCAATGTTGCAGAAGAGAAGATCCTCCGGTTGGCCGAGGAATTTTCATCCCACCGACCCTCCATCGCCATCACGGGAAGAGGCGTATCCATGCAGACCAACGGGGCCTACAGTCAGATGGCCGTGGATAGCCTTAACGCCCTGGTCGGTTCCATCGACCAAAGAGGAGGGCTCCTCCTCCAGAGAAAACCTCCTTTTCAAAAATGGCCTTCCGTCCGGAAAGATGCGCTCGCCCTTCGGGGATTGTCCCGGCCTCGAATCGATGGAGCTGGAAATTTGCCTTTCCCCTTTGCAGAAGAGCTGCCCTACCTTCTTCCGGAAAGGATGGAGAAGGGAGCCCCCTATCCCATCGATACCCTGATGCTCTATTATACCAATCCCCTTTTTAGCCTTCCTGAATCAAAAAGACTCCAGACCGCTTTAGAAAAGATTCCCTTCATCGTCAGTTTTTCACCCTTCCTGGACGAGACAACGATGCTTGCTGATCTGGTTCTTCCCGATGGGACCTATTTTGAGCGGTGGCAGGATGATCATGTGGAACCAGGGCTGGGTTTTCCTATGTTTGGATTGCGAAGTCCTGTGATGGAGAAACCTCTCTTCGATGTTCGAAATACGGGGGATGTTCTGATGGACGTGGCGAAGGGTCTGGGGGGCAGTGTGGCTCAAGCCTTTCCCTGGAAGAATTTTGAAGAAGCCTTAAGAGATGCGGTGAAAGGAATAGAAGCGTCAAAGCGGGGGTCCATTCAAGCGAAGGAAGGTGAGGAGTTCTGGAATGCGCTAATCGAGCGGGGCGGATGGTGGGATCCTTCCTATCCCTTCGGCGACTGGAGAAAAAACTTCAAAACCCCCTCCGGAAAGTTCGAATTCTATTCATTATCCATGGACCGGGGATTGAAAGAGGCATCGAAAGGAGATCCAAAAAAACTTGATCAAATTCTTGTTGAGATGAAGATCGAAGCAAGAGGAGACAAGGTCTTTCTTCCCCATTTTGAAAAACCGAGATGGGTTGGAGACGAGAAAGAATTTCCTTTTCATCTGATCCATTATAAATTGATGACAACCGCGGAGGGCAGGGGAGCGAATCAGCCCTATCTTCAGGAGATCTTCGGTCCCCATCTGAAGGAGAGATGGAATTCCTGGGTTGAATTGAATCCGGAAGCGGCTGAAAAGATGGGGATCAAGGATGGCGATCCGGTCTGGGTGGAATCCAGGGCCGGGAAGGTAAAAGCGAAAGCAAGACTTTTCCCCGGAACACACCCCCATTGTGTTCACATCCCCTATGGTCAGGGCCACAGGGCCTATGGCCAGTGGGCAAAAAACAGGGGGGTCAATCCAAATGATCTTCTGGCCAGGGAATACGACTATTTAGGCGGGTTCGCTTCTCAATTTTCGACCCGGGTGAAGGTGTTTAAAGCATAATGAAGCAGATAGGGGGATAGGGGGATGGGGAGGATGCATAAGAATTGCTCTCCCTATCTCCCCATCCCCTTACCTCCCCAATGAGGAGTGCTGAAAGATGCAGGATATTACGGTGACAGATAAGGTGGGAGGCAATAAATGTATAGATGGGGAATGGTGATTGACCTGGACAAATGCACGGGCTGTCAGGCCTGTGTGGTGGCCTGCCGGCAGGAGAATAATATTTCTTTTGCAGGCGAGGAACAGGCCCGACTGGGAAGGGCGAATTTCTGGATGAACCTTGTTTCCGAAGTGAAGGGAGACTATCCCCATGTGGAAATGCACTTCCTCCCCATGCCCTGCATGCAGTGTGACCATCCCCCCTGCACAAAGGTTTGCCCGGTTGAAGCTACCTATAAGAATCCGGAGGGGATTGTTGCGCAGGTCTATCCTCGATGCATCGGCGTCCGGATGTGCATTTCCAACTGTCCTTATACGGTGAGGTATTTCAACTGGCATGAACCTTCCTGGCCTGAATCGTATAAAAAGGGAAAAAACCCGGATGTCTATTCCAGAAGGAAAGGCGTCACGGAAAAATGTAACTTCTGCATCCAGAGGATTCGGACTGCAAAGATGGAGGCAAAAAGGGAGAAGCGAAAGATCAAAGACGGCGAGGTCACTCCTGCCTGTGTGGAGACCTGCCCGAGCGAGGCTCTCTACTTCGGAGATCTGAACGATCCCGGGAGTGGGGTCTCCAGGCTCTCCAGAAGCAAGCGGGCCTTCAGGCTGCTGGAAGAACTCGGTACGGAGCCCAAAGTGTTTTATCTGAAAGAGGGGGAATGGGATGATCGACAGTGAGGCCCTTGCCCAAAAATATAGCCGCGTCCTCGACCCCTTGAGAAGAGCGGGATGGCCTTTTTTGATCACCACGGGTATCCTCTCCCTGATCTTCTTCGGGTCCTTTTTCGCCTTTGGCTGGCAGTACTATTGGGGATTGGGAGAGACAGGCATGGGGCATCCTGTCTCCTGGGCTTTCTATCTTGTCAACTTTGTCTTCTTTATAGGAATCAGCCATGCAGGCGCCCTGGTCTCTGCAGTTTTGAGGATCACCCATGCCCGCTGGGGGACTCCATTCGGCCGTATCGCAGAGGCTGTAACCGTTTTTGCTCTGGCCGCAGGACCGGCCAACATCCTATTCGATCTGGGACGATCGGCCCTTTTCTACTGGGTGGCAATTCATGCCCAGTTCAAGTCACCCCTTCTGTGGGATTTGACCTGTATCATGACCTACCTCACTGTAAGCATCATCTTCCTCTATGTCCTCCTGGTCCCTGACATCGGACTCCTCAGGGACCGATTTCCAGGCCGCCGATTCCTCTACAAAATCCTTTCTTTTGGATGGACAGGGACGGAGAGGCAGTGGGCAACGATGAGCAAGATCATCGGGGTCCTTTGTGTTGCGGTCATTCCTATTGCCGTGAGCGTCCATACGGTGGTTTCCTGGGTCTTCGGGATGCAGACTCAGCCCATGTGGCACAGCACCATCTTTGCTCCCTATTTTGTCACAGGGGCCATCTTCTCAGGAATTGCGACCATAATCATCGTCTCCATCGTTCTTCGCAAGGTGTACCATCTGGAGGATTTTCTAACCCCTTACAACTACAACAACATGGGTCTGCTCCTGCTCACCTTTACACTCCTCTGGGCCTATTTCACATTCGTTGAGCACCTTGTCGTGGGATACGCAGGGGGACCCCATGAAACGGTTGTCCTCTGGAGCAAATTGACGGGGAGGTTCGCTCCTCTCTTCTGGCTGATGATCGCCCTCTGTTTCGTCATTCCCTTTCCCATACTGGTCTTCAGGCGGACCATCCCCGGTCTTATGATCGCTTCCATCTGCATCGTCATCGGAATGTGGCTGGAACGCTTTCTCATCATCATCCCTTCCTTTTGCGAGCCCCGCCTCCCCTATGCGAGGGGTTTTTATATGCCCTCATGGGTCGAGTGGTCCATGACCGCCGGACTCTTTGCAGGATTCAGTTTGGCCTTTGTTCTCTTCTCCAAGTTCTTTCCGGTGGTCTCCATATGGGAAATGGAGAAGGAGGAGAAAAAACACTTGAGCTCTTTGAAAAAGGATGTCTAATCCCCCTTTGTCATAACCCCCCCACCCCCCTTATTTTAAGGGGGGTGGGGGGGTTACTCCTCCCTTTGGGAGGCGCCACCGTCCAGAGCCGCAATAATCACGCCAGGCAAAGCAGTGGGACTTTGGCGCCGGACGGTGAGGAGGGATTTTAAAAAGGTTATTTCAAACCGCTAAATTGATACATTTCTCCAAGGAGGTTTTAAATGAAAAAGTGGGTTTTGATGCTTGTGATGATTGGATGCCTTTCCCTATTCGTTGCATTCGGTATCGCCTTTAGTCAGGCTGCGAAAGCTCCTCCGGAAAAGACGTCAGAATTACTGGCCATGGGAAAAAAACTTTATGAGCAGAACTGTTCCCCATGCCATGCTCCCGGGGGAGACGGAAAAGGTCCATTGGGCACCGTCCTCAAACCCCCTCCCAGAGATTTTAATCTCCCCTTTG
This sequence comes from Deltaproteobacteria bacterium RBG_16_49_23, assembly GCA_001798855.1. Classification (GTDB taxonomy): domain Bacteria; phylum Desulfobacterota; class BSN033; order BSN033; family UBA1163; genus RBG-16-49-23. The sequence continues at coordinate 4,857 of MGQQ01000164.1, forward strand.
ATCAATGGACTCATGCGAAAGGAGACCTTAAAAAGGTTTTTGATGTCATCTCAAAAGGAATTCCCAATACGGCCATGGTCAAATGGGATCAGCTCTCTGAACGGGAACGCTGGGGAATGACCTATTTTGTGGTGGAATTTGCCAAGCCCAAAACCCCCACGAAGAAATAGAGCATAGTGGTTCTTTTCATAAATTCGATGCCATTTAGTATTACTCCCGCAGATACCCCATCCCCCCCTCTCCGAGCCGGCGGCCTGACCTCCCCCTTGAAGGGGGAGTGGCATAGTGATTTCCCTCCCCTTCAAGGGGAGGGTTAGAGCCTGCCCCGTACTTGATACGGGGGTGGGGATGGGGTAAGAGGAAAAAAATGAAAGAGTTTACCCCCGAAGAATTGTTATCTTTTAACGGAAAAGAAGGAAAACCCGTTTTCATCGCTTTTGAGGGAAAGGTTTACGATGTCTCAAAGAGTTCTCTCTGGTCCAAAGGTCTCCACATGAACAGGCATCCACCCGGAAAAGACCTGAGCGGAGAGATCTCTGCCGCCCCCCATGGACCGGAGGTTTTTGAGCGCTATCCGCAAATCGGAATCCTGAAGAAAGGACAGCCCGAGGAATTGAAACATCTTCCGCCTCTTCTCCGGAATCTCCTCCTGAAATTCCCCGTGGCGAGGCGACACCCTCATCCGATGCTCGTCCACTTTCCAATCGCTTTCTTAATGGCATCGTCCCTCTTCCTTCTCCTCTATCTCCTTTTCAATCACGCCCCCTTCGAGCAAACCGGTTTCTACCTTTTCCTTCTTGGGGCTGTCTCCTCTCCTTTTGCCATTGGAACCGGGCTTCTCACATGGTGGGTCAATTACCGGTTAAAACTGACCCATTTCGTCAAAAGGAAGATCCAGCTTTCAATCATTCTCCTCATCTTCGAAATCATTCTCATCCTCTGGAGAACTTCAGGGCCCGAAGTTTCCGGTCCCGTCTATTTCATCCTGATCTTCAGCCTTGCCCCCCTTGTCATGCTTCTGGGTTATTATGGGGGCCAGATGACCTTTCCTCTTGAGAAGTTATGAGAAGATAAGGTGGGATGAGGAAAGCCTTATTTTTGAGAGCGGGTTGCTTCCGAAATTTTTTCGATATTGAAATCCAGTTTTTCTGCGAGGGTGAACAGGATGGGTGGAAAAGGTTTTCGGGCGCCATTTCCCCACCAGAACTCTTCCACAGCCTTTACACACTCATCCAATATCCCATCCATCAAATCCTGGGCTTCCCATTGGTCGAGATCAAAATTCCACTTCTTGGCCAAATCGAGGAGGGTAATCGTCTCTTCCATCAATCCTTCCTGAGCCGGAAGATCGGAATATTTTGTCCCCCGGAGCAATGCCATCTTCTCCCTCAATGCTTCATTCAAAATCCGAAGGGGTTCCTCTTTTCTCAAACGGCAACCGAACTTCCTTGCCTCTTCAATGATTTGATCAATCGCTTCTTTTGCGACGGACGATTTAAAATCTCTCCCCAGTTCCGAAACTTCCTGGTATAAACAATGGCTAAGCGTGATCTCTGCGGCAGCCCGGATCTCATCAGGAATCTCCAGCCCTTCCCCTGTCAGGATCTCAATGGCCGGTTTTGTCTTCTTAAAAATCTCCGCATAGCTTCCGAGGGACTCCCGGATCTCCTTCTCTATGATCCTCCGAAAGACTTCCTCCTTCTCTTCTTTCAGGATATCCCGAATGGTAAAGACCCGGTTTCCAAGCAGTAAAGCAAGGGTTTCTCTTAATTCATCCATCCCCCTCTCAAAACCATCCGTCCCTTTCCGCCTCAAGGTATTGAAATCGATCGCTCCTCTAACCTCCGAAATCCAATTTTGAAAAATGTACCCCTGAGAGGAAATCAACCCGAAAAGGAATTCCTTGGCCTCCGGGATGATCTCAGAGATAACCCTTACCTTTCCCAGGAACAGAAGCCGGTCATCCTTTTCTCTCCGCTCTTCGTCTATTTTCTCCACCCGGAAGGAGAATATCTTCTTCTCCTTTTTTCCATCGGTAAAAAGGGAGGAGATGGCAAAGTGGTTCACCGCCTGTTCAGGGATGACCTGGTTTGGTTTCACAAAACGCTGATAGATCTGGAGGCCGTCCCCCATTTCAGGGAGGTTGCTTCTGCCCTGGGAGAGAGGATCGAGGAATCTCTTTTCGATGTCCTGATCTGAAAATTCCCCGGCTAACTGGATGGCCCTTGCGGCATACTTGAGGATGAGGATTGTCTCCAGACCTGCCAGATCGGCGAAGAACCATCCGCAACTCGTAAACATCCGCAGAGCATGTCTCTCCATTTCCAGTAATTTGAGTCCCTTGATCCTTCCTCTCTCATCGAGGCCCTTCACGCCATGCTGTTCGAAGAACTTTCGAAAACTTTCAGGAGACCGGGCCGGGATCACATTGATATAACTCTCTCTGGCCTCCCATGGATTGTGAAAGATTCTCTCTCCTTCTTTTTCGAAAAGGAGGCTAAGTTCATCTCTTAGAAGATTGAGGGCCTCTCTTAATGGCTTTCTCCATGCCTGGTTCCACCCTGCCTTTCCTCCTGTACTGCAACCGCAATCCTCCTTCCATCTCCCCACGCCGTGACTGCAGCTCCATGCGCTCCCTTCTCCTCCGGGTCCTTCATCGATCTCAACCTCGTAAACGGGAGGAAACCTTTTCAGGAAGGCCCCGTAATTGAGGACTTCAAACCCCTGGGAGGCAAATCCCTCGCTCAAGGCATAGGCTAAGGCCATCTCGCCGAATTTTTTATGATGCCCGTAGGTCTCGCCGTCGGTGGAGACATGGATGAGTTGAGGTCTTTTCTTCGATGGTCCATAGCCCTGGACGAACCGCCGGCAGAAACGATTCCCATCTTTCAGAAGTTCTCCAAAGGCGATCTCCTTTGAGATCATCCCATCATAAAAGAAAATATCGATATACTGATCCGATAACTTTCTCCCGGAGCGATCCCTGAGGAAGCAGCGATAAGGCTGAGTCGTATCTATCCTCCCTTGAGAGACATCCGTCCATTTCTTGCCCCCGAACGACTTCACCCTCAATGCCTGAAAAGGGCTCAGGATGAGATAGCCCATGCCGTATTGGATCAGCGCCTGAAGCGTGGGGGTATTGACTGCTGTCTCGGGAAGCCACATCGCTTCGGGTTTGCGATGAAAGTGTCTTTCAAAATCCGCTATTCCCCATCGGACCTCTGTCTCCCGATCCCTCTCATTCGCCAGGGGCATAATAATATGGTCATAGACTTGGGCGATGGCATTCCCGTGGCCAAAACGCCTGAGGCTTTCCCGGTCCGCTTCCAGGATCTTCTGATAAATGAATGGCCTTTCTCTCTCTATCCAGGAAAGGAGTGTGGGACCAAAATTGAAATTGAGGAAGGAGTAGTTGTTGACGATATCGAGGATCTTTCCCTGGCTATCGATGATCCGTGCAAAACCATTGGGCCGGTAGCATTCGAAGGCGATCCGCTCGTTCCAGTCGTGAAAGGGCGTGGCGCTCTCTTCCCTCTCAATCACCTCGAGCCATGGATTCTCCCGCGGCGGCTGGTAGAAATGGCCATGAATGGCAACGTAGGCGTCTTTCATTCCTCAAATACCCTTCACGCCTATTATCTTACACAAAACCCTCCAATTTCAAACCAATTTTTCATAAACCCTGTTAGAAATTCCAGTCGTTCGGCAGAGGCTCTCGACGGGCGGGGCATTAAACCCCGCCGAATTGATTAAAACATCTGACTTCTAACGGGGTAAATCGTTAAAGATTGAACTTCCGCCCTATTTTTGGTAGATTATGTTTAATGGACAGAGACTTATTAAAGCAGTTCCGGTATTTCTTGAAAGATAGTGTGCGGAAGAAAGTCGATTTTTCACGGACGGACCAGAACAGAGGGATCGATGTTCCTCCTATTGAAAAGCCATATCCGGCTGATGCGTTGCGAATTAATTTAGTGAAGCCCGGCGAGTGGAGAAAAATCGCCAAGATCGATCTCGCCACGGCGATTGGGAACCGCCAGAGCCGTCGAATATATCGGAAACATCCCCTTACGCTGGATGAGGTATCTTTTCTCCTCTGGGCAACCCAAGGGGTTCGTGGAGAGGTCGTAGGGGGACACGCCTACCGCACCGTGCCATCGGCGGGATGTCGTCACGCCCTTGAAACGTATCTGGCTATGCTCTCTGTGGAAGGGCTCAATTCCGGAATCTACCGGTACCTCCCACTCTCTCACCAGCTACTTTACGAGTTCTCAGAGGAAAAGCTTTCGACTAAGATGGTCGAGGCTGCATACGGGCAGCCCTACCCGGGAAACGCAGCATTGACAATCATCTGGACGGCCATTCCTTATCGGATGGAGTGGCGCTACGGCCTGGCGGCGCATCGGGTAATCGCCATCGATGCAGGCCATGTTTGCCAGAACCTGTATCTTGCCTGTGAGACCATTGGGGCGGGGACCTGCGCCATTGCCGCCTATGACCAGGAAGCATTGGACCGGCTGCTCCGGGTCGATGGAGAGGAGGAGTTTGCCGTTTATATGGCCTCCGTGGGCAAAGTCTGAGATGGAGAAACCCGAATCTTTAATCATTGAACTTCAGTTCTATTGCTGGTAGATTAGCCACCAACGATGTATGGACCTATGTTCATTCGCCGATGGTGAGACGACGCCGCAGGCAAGGACACGCCTGCGTGCCGGAACGACGGACTCTGTCGTGCAGGCCCGGTGAAGGGGAAAACACTCCAGAAAAGTTAAAAAGTGAGGTTGGGTGAAATTCCCGGGAAACAGGAAAAGTGAAACAATTCAACAACGTTAGAATGTAATATGAGATCAAGTATGATACGTTCTTTACCATCACCTTGAGGAGACCTCCGAAAGAGGGGGGAAGAGGTTCGGTGAAAGGTTCGGAGAAAAGTTCGGAGAAAATACTGGAAGCAATCCGAGGAAATCATCGGATAAGCGCCCGTGAAATAGGGGAGAAAGTTGGCATCTCTCAACGAGCAGTAGAAAAACTACTTTCGAGACTTAAACGAGAAGGCTCTCTCAATCGGATTGGACCGGATAAGGGGGGGTATTGGGAGGTAACTGAAGAGAAATAAGTATTGTGGTAATCAAAAGCTTCGATTGTTTTGGAGATGTTTTCTCCTATTGGATATTTATAAACTCGGGAACCCTTTAGAAACTTTTTTGGGCGGAAAACAGTGAGAGGAGATTAGTCCATGAGTGATGAGGTAAAAAAAGAAGATGTGAGCGACCTGATATCTAAATCACTCTTTGAAATTGGCGGTATTGACCGAATAGAAGAGGTTTGATTGAAAATTGAAGAAGAAAAAAAAGAAGGCAGGGGAAAGACTCATTTATACGACCATTGGGCTGCGTTCCTCAAAGATATCCAGATAAAGGTAGGGACGTTGCTAAAGTCAGATTCTGTATCTTTCTTTTTAGGGGCCGGCGCATCCAAAAACGCCGGGGGTGTACTGCTTGGAACAATCCCTGTGGAAATTGAAAATCAGCTGTTAAAAGCGGGAGTAGATGGGAAAGATGTTAAGAAATGGATTGAAATCTTTTACGTAGCAGCTAATCGCCTTACGACTAACCCCTTCCGTTTTACTTTTATTTGCAGTCACGGACACGGTCACGAATTTAATGGGAACAGACTCCAGAAAACATTGAAAGGTGAGAGGCAGTGAAGATTGTTATTGACAGATACATATAAAATACATATAATATGAACATTGTTTGGGATGCCAAGAAGGCGGCATTGAACATTCGAAATCATGGCATTGAGTTTTCACATGCCGCCACTGCGCTTGATGATCCGATGGCGGTAACCGTTGAAGACACCCGGCACGGTGAACAACGGTTTGTAACCGTCGGAACAGATATTATAGGTAGGATTTTGGTTGTTGTTTACGCCTATTCAGGCGAAGAGGAAATCAGGTTAATTTCCGCCCGGAAGGCAACTCCAAAAGAGCGGAGGAATTATGAGCAAAAAGAATGAGATGCTAGAGGAATATGACTTCAGCAAAGGCAAGCGAGGATCGGTTGTCCCCCATAAAGGCAAAACCAGGATCACGATCTTCATCGATACGGATATATTGGAGTGGTTCAGGGATAAAGCTGAGCGTGAGGGCCGGGGATACCAGACTGAAATCAACCAGGCTTTACGGGATTACATTAAGCAGGATAGACGTCCCATCCAAGATATTGTTAAAGAGGTAGTACGAAAGGAGCTTCGAATCCTAAAAAAAGCCAGCTAATCGCCTTACGACTAACGCCTTGCGTTTCACGGTAGGGTATTCACGCTATGCGCTCTGCTCTATGCTGTATGAATGATCGATGCAATCTTATTGATATAGGTTTCTATCATTGTCTATTCAATAACCGGCAAACATTATTTTTTTGTTGTTGCTGTGTTTTCCTAAAAATAAGCCTGTGCATGTTTCAAAAGATCTTTTTATGTTTCAAAATAGCTCACTAACCGAAATATAGAGTTGCAATCATCGATTTATGGCTGTAATATACACCTTTTTTGGATTTTTAGAAAGTCTTGAGATGATATGGGGTAGATCGCTTATTTACAGGAGCGCTTTAGTGGCGGTGGTGGCGAGTTGGACCAGGTATCTTGGCCAGATGCCGCCTGCGATGATAGCTATAATCATTACCACTGTGAGGGTGGTTGCAGGGATGGATAAGTTGATGCGCGGCAGCTCTTCCTCCGGCTCCAGGAGAAAAGCGGTCCTCACGATCTGGATGTAGTAGTAGAGAGAGACCACCACATTGATCATGGCGATGACCACCAGCAGGAAGTATCCCTTCTGCATGGCCGCAGTAAAGACCAGAAACTTTCCGGTGAATCCGATCGTCGGCGGGATGCCCCCCAGGCTGAACACAGCAACCAGGAGCGCCATGGCCAGCAGCGGTGAGCGGCGGTGAAGCCCCGCCAGCTGGGCGATGGCGAGGTTGCGGCCGTCGGGAGCCACCTTCACGACAACCCAGAAACAGGTGAACGTCATGGCGAGGTAGGCCAGGGCGTAGAAGGTAGTGGAAGCGTAACCGCCCGGGTTCATACTGAGGATGCCGATCAGCGAGTAACCCGCATGGGCGATGGCCGAATAGGCCAGCAGTCTCTTGAAGTCCTTCTGAATCAGAGCCACCAGATTCCCGTAAGTCATAGAGAGAATGGCAAGCGCGATAAGCACTTGGGCGAGGGACGTGTTTTCCCGGCTCATGGAGACTAACCGGACCAGCATGGCCATGGCCGTCACCTTTGTGGCTGTGGCCAGAAAGGCGGTTACCTGGTTCGCAGCTCCCTGGTAGACATTGGGCGCCCAGACGTGAAATGGAAAGAGGGCCAGTTTGAAGAAGAAGCCGCACAGCGTGAGTAGCAGCCCGATGAAGGCCATGGGGGTATGAAGCAGGCCGGGCATCTTCATAGCGATCACGCTGATGTAGGTGGTCTGCGTGGCCCCGAAGAGAGAGGCCATGCCGAAAAGCATCAAGGCCGAGGTGGAGATCCCCGCAAGAAAATACTTTATCCCTGCCTCTGTCTGCTGGCCGCCGCTTCTCATTGGCACCAGGGCATAGAGTGAGTAACTTGCCAGTTCCAATGCCACATACATGGTCAGTAGCTCAAGGCTGCTGACCAACAGCATCATGCCCAGAGTGCAGGTTGCCAGTAAAAGGAAGAACTCCGGGTGCCGCTTTTCCCGGATCCCGTTCAGGTTCGAGCAGAGACAGATCACGAGGAAGAATCCTATTGATAAGAGGCCTTTGAAGACCTGGGAGAAGAGATCGATCCGATAAGCTCCATAAAGAAAAGATCCCTCAAGCCGGACGGTTGCCAGGGTCACCGCCACCCCGAGACCTGCGAGAAACAGGGCCGCCGGGAAATCAAGTCTCCTGTCCCGACGCATCATGGAGAGGATCAGGAATACGATCGCCATGGCGAGGAAGTAAATCTCCGACCCGAAGATCAACCACTTCATCTGGGCAACCCTCCCATGAATGGAATTACAGCCGTTTGGACCAGATCCAGCATCAGCCTGGGGAAAAGACCGAAGAGGACCATCACCGCGACCAGGATCATCCTGGGAAGGCCGAGTCCGAACGAGACGTCCTGAAGATGAGCATAGCGCTCATTCCGCGGTCCATAGAAAGTTTTTTGCACTACCCGCAACATGTAGAGGGCGCTTAAAA
>MGQQ01000165.1 GCA_001798855.1 Deltaproteobacteria bacterium RBG_16_49_23
ATATCGTCAACGGTTTTATCGGCAGAGTGATGCACCGGGACGGATCAGATAAGGAAGCCGCGCTGACCAATAGGGAAAGAGAGGTGCTCCAGCTCATCGCCGAGGGGAACAGCAGCAAGGAGATTGCCACCAAGCTCAACCTTTACCTGAATACTGTCTTTGTCTACCGCCGCGAAATCATGCGCAAGCTTGATATCCATAAGCAGGCCGAGCTCGTCCGTTATGCCATTAAAGAAGGCATCGCCAAATTGTAGGCGGATTTTGTACGGCTGCAGCCGAGCAGCATGAGGATAGCAGCGAAGATGAAACCGAAAGTCCGGCCAGAAGCGGGAGGCTTGGAATCTGATAGGTCAGCCTCCGGGTTGAAGAAAATTGTTTTTCCGCGCTGGCTGATCTTGGCCTTTGGGCTGGTTGCCGCGGGTGTCCTGACCGGGGGATTCTGGTTTTACCGCTCTCAGGGGTGGCTGGCGAAGCGGGAGGCGGAGGAAGACCTTCAAGCCATCGCTCAGTTGAAGTTGGACCAGATTGCCTCGTGGTTGGCCGAGCGGAGGGGGGATGCTTCTGTGATCATGGAGAACCCGTTTTATATCCAGACTATTGCGCGCTGGAAGGCGGCGCCGCAGAGCCCGATGACATCAGAGCTCGTTACTCAATTCCGTTCCCTGAAGGAGAACTGCCCTTACCATGATGTCCTATTGGTGGACGCCGGAGGACAGGTGCTCTTGAGCCTCGGCGGTTATCACGGTCCGATCCATGAGGACGCTGCCCGGGCCTTGACGGCGGCCTTCCTGGAGAAGCGCCCCGCGCTCACGGACCTGCACGCCGGCCCCGGCGACCTTCCACCCCATCTGGATATTATTGCGCCGTTTTTTACCCAGGGCGGAGAGAGGGGTGAACCGATCGGTGCCGTTATCCTTCAGAGTGATGCCCGGCGGTTTCTTTACCCCCTCGTTCAATCCTGGCCCGTCCGGAGCCGCACCGCCGAGACATTGCTCGTCCGTCGCGACGGCGACGCGGTGTTATTCCTGAATGAACTCCGGCACCAAAAGGATACCGGCCTCAAGTTGCGCATCCCCTTGAGTCAGGAGAGTGTTCCGGCGGTTATGGCCGTTCTGGGCCGGGAGGGAGTGGTTCGAGGGCCGGACTACCGGGGCGTTGCGGTCCTGGCGGCCTTAAAAACAGTCCCGGGTTCGGCCTGGTTTTTAGTGGCCAAGGTGGATAAAACAGAAGCATTAGCCGATTGGCACTTCCGCTCGGTCCTCATAGTGAGTCTCATTATTGCGCTCCTGGCGGCGGCGTCTGTCGGGGCCATGATGCTCTGGCGCAGCATGCAGAAGACTTATTACAGGGGACTTAGCAGGGCAGAAACGGCGCTTCACGAAAGCGAGGACCGTTATCACACCACACTGATCAGCATCGGAGACGGGATCATCAGCACGAACGCCGCCGGCCGGGTCGAACTCTTGAATCCGGTGGCCGAGGTGCTGACCGGATGGACGCTTGCTGAGGCCCGGGGCCGGCCGCTCGAGGAAGTCTTCCACATCATTAATGAAGAGACGCGTCAGGAAGTTGAGAACCCGGTCCGCCGGGTGGCGCGCGAGGGCCTGGTCGTCGGGCTGGCCAATCATACCCTCCTCATCGCCCGCGACGGCACCGAGCATGCCGTGGCCGACAGCGGAGCGCCCATCCGCAACCAGGCCGGCGAGATAATGGGGGTGGTGCTGGTCTTCAGCGACCAGACGGCAGAGCGCGCCGCCCAGGAGGCGATGCGCAGAGAACGCTTGCGGCTTCGCACCCTGATTGATGCGATGCCCGACTACATCTTCGTCAAGGATGCCCAGAGTCGGCTTGTCACCTCGAATTCTGCGCACCTCAAAGCCATCGGGGCGGGATCTCTCGAGGAGGTGGTCGGGAAGACCGATCTCGAATTGTTCCCTGCCGAACTCGCCGACCGGTACTATAAGGATGAGCGGCGGATTATTGAGTCCGGCGAGCCGTTAGTCGACCGCGAGGAGCGGGTCATAGAACACTCCGGAGCAGAGAAATACGTTCTGACCACCAAAATCCCGCTTAGAGATGAACAAGGCCATATCACCGGTCTTGTCGGCATCAGCCGGGATATCACCGGGCGCAAGCGGGTGGAGGAAGAGCTCTCTAGGAGCAACCGGGAATTGCGGGACACTCTCCTTCAACTGGAGCAGTCCCGGGACATGCTGCAGTTGATCGTCGAGTCCATTCCGGTCAGGGTCTTCTGGAAAGACAAACAGCTCCGCTATCTGGGCTGCAATACACTGTTCGCTCGCGATGCCGGCCTGAATCATCCGGGGGATCTACTCGGCAAGGACGACTTCGCCATGGGCTGGCGGGAGCAGGCCGAGATTTACCGGGCCGACGACCTGAGGGTCATTGAATCCCGCCGGCCGAAGATGAACATCGTCGAGCCGCAGACCACGCCAACGGGCGCCAAAATATGGCTGAGTACCAGCAAGGTTCCTCTCCAGATGCCCAACAGAGATGTCATAGGGGTTCTGGGTGTCTACGAGGATATCACCGAGCGTAAAAAAGATGAGGAGATACTCAGGGCGGCTCTGGAAGAGCGCGAGGTGATGCTCCGGGAAATCCACCACCGGGTGAAGAATAATATGCAGATCATCTCCAGCCTGCTCCGTCTCCAATCGCGGTATGTCAAAGACGAAAAAGCCCTGGAGGTCCTCAAGGAGAGCCAGAGCCGCATCAAGTCGATAGCCCTTATCCATGAGAAACTGTACCAGTCCCGGGATTTTTCCCGGATCGATTTTTCCGATTACCTCGCCAAAATGATCACCCATCTCTTCGCTATCTATAAGGTCGATTCGAGCCGCATAAGTTATAATGTAGACGCCAAAAACGTCCAGCTCGATATTAGCCGGGCCATTCCCTGCGGGCTGATCATCAACGAGCTCATCACCAACGTCCTGAAACACGCCTTCCCTGAGGGTAGGGAAGGAGAGGTCTTAGTCCGGATGCGGCCGTCGGACGGCGATGGGTATGAGCTGGCCGTGATAGACAACGGCGTGGGGCTGCCGAAGGGATTCGACCTCCGCCGAAAAGGAAGCCTGGGTTTTCAGATCGTCAACGATCTGGTCAAGCAGATCGACGGGTCGATCGAAATTCGAAGAGGCGCGGGAACGGAAATCATCATCCGGTGGTGATACAAGTATCCACCGCCGAGAAATCAGGCGCAATAGCGTGCTTATCAACATAAATAGATAAGTGCGGCGGCAAATGCGGGAATTGCCCGTTATTTTTTCTCCTCTTTTGTCTGTATTTACCGCGACATGAAGCCCGGAGAGCCAGAAATGACGGAAGAAGAAGCATATCCGGCGTTCCCGGACAATGAGTACGGCTGGGAAGAGCTCTACGCTGAAGGCATGGCTCTTGCTTATGGAAGAAAGTATGGTGCCGCGATCCGTATTGCCCGTTTTCAAAACTGTTGAGGTACTCCCAATATTTCAATAAGAAAAGGGAAGTCAGCGGACATCTCTGACAAGGCCGGTTTTACTCCTGGCGACCGTATATTCCCGAGGCTAACCAGGAAGGTCATACATACCATCAAAATACTAGCAGACAGAGTAATAGGGAAAAGGGCAACTGGGCCAGGACTAAATTAGATGAGTTGCGTCCACCAGGTAAGAGTCGTGTATCTCTTCTTCTTCGGATGGCTTTTTCCCGCCAAGGTATTCAGCCATCTTCGTTGGTACGATGAGCACTGAACTTTCAGCCGCAAATTTGGGCGCGGTTAAGACGGGGCCCCTACTCCCACTTTTGTATGCAATATTCGACGTCGGCTGGATATGTTTGGTGAGAAGCCGCTAGAGAGTTTCACCTGATTCTGGTTGTCTGCCGAGTTCAAGGAAAGAACCGTTGACCGTTTTTCAGAGAATACTCAAGAATATGTTGTCTTTGTTTACGGCGGGAATTCTCAATCAATTTCTAGCGATCTTGGGGATCACCTACCTTGCTAGAGTCCTTGGCCCTGCAGATTTTGGCAAGATTAACTTCGCCTTTGCCATAGTCAGTTACTTCTTGATTGTATCAAAGATGGGGCTGGATGTCTGGGGAAACCGCGAGGTGGCTAGGGATAAATACAAAGTGCAAGAATACGTTGGCAACATATTTGGGTTGCGGATATCTCTCAGTCTTCTGTCCTACTTGGTACTTGTCTTATTAGTTGGGTTGCTCGCAAATCCGGAGGAAACAAAACACTTGGTTATGTTTTATGGACTTGTTCTGTTCACCAATGCATTCCTTCTCGACTGGATATGGTTTGCCTTGGAGAAGATGGAATATGTGGCTTTGTCCCAGGTTTTAGGCCAGTTCTGCTATGTCGGATTAATCTTGCTGTTGGTGAAAGATGCCGCTCGGTTATTATGGATTCCCTGGTTTCAGGTTCTTGCCGGAATCGTCACAGCAGGGCTCCTTGGAATGTTGTACGTGCATCGCTTCGGCAAAATCCGATTCTCTCTTAGTCATGCCGCGTGGCCTAGGCTCTTACGCAAGTCCCTGCCTATCGGTCTTTCAAGTATCATTGTTGCCTTGTTGATCTACTTCAATTTCGTGGTGCTTGGTCTTCTGAAAGGCGACGAAGCAGTAGGATATTATAGTGCCGCTTGGAAGATTACCTGGTTGTTGATTGTGTTAGCAACTTCCTACGCTGACACAATTTTCCCCGTGATGTCCCAGTACTACGGAAGAAGTACCGACTCGTTAAAACTGCTTCTAGAATATGGCTCGAAAGCAATCATAGCAGTTGCAATCCCCCTTGCAGTGGGGGGGATTGTGCTTGGCAGGTCGCTCATTACACTGGTCTATGGTGGTCAGTATTCCGATGCAGGTTCGGCTTTCCAGATACTGATTTGCTATGCTGCGCTGAACTATCTGAACATGATATACGCTCGAGGACTATGGGCTTGCGGGAAACAAAAGACATATCTCATAATAGTCAGCATAGAAGCTCTGGTTCTCCTGATCTCCAGCCTTGTTCTCGTTCCTACCATGGGAGTTGTTGGCGCCGCCGTTTCTATCCTTTTGGTCGAGACGATCGGAATTATCCTTCATTATTGGCAGTTGAACAAGGTCATAGAACTTTCTTGGAGCAATCATACGATCAAGCCGGGGCTTGCCGCGGGGCTAATGGTCCTGTTCCTTCTTGCGGGGCTACGGATGGAGATCAATGAGATCGTTCTGGTTGGTGGAGGGGTGTTCGTCTATTCCGTATTCTTCATTCTGTTGAAGGGTGTGACACGGGAAGACCTTACACTTATGCGTAGCCTCATCGTTCGATAAGGACTAGATGGCACCATGATGAGCGAGAAGAAGAACAGTTGAAGGCGCACAGACCAGATGAACTCAATCGCAACGTAAAAGTACTTGTCCATTGGAGGGAAGGACGATGAAAGTGCTAGTTACAGGGGGCTGTGGATTCATTGGGTCCCATGTTTGCGAATTCTATTTAAAGAGTGGGGCTGAAGTCATCGCCTATGACAACATGACGAAATATGAATTGGCAAGGACTGGCTACTCTACGGAGGCTGCCCGCGTCTACAATTGGAACTTCTTGAAAGGTTTAGGCGTGAACATGATGCGAGCGGATATACGGGATCTTGACCAGCTTACTGAGGCGGCCAGAGGATGTGATTTCATTGTCCACACTGCAGCTCAGCCAGCAATGACAATCAGTGTAGAATCGCCCGACTTCGATTTCACCACCAATGTAGTGGGAACATTCAACGTCCTGAGTGTGGCACGCAAATTCGATATACCAGTTGTATACTGTTCCACCATCCACGTCTATGGAAACAAAATCAACGAAATGTTGACGGAAGAGCAAACTCGATTTACGAGGAATCCTGTAGGGGTTGACGAGCAACATCCGACGATGCAGGGCATGATTACGCCCCTTCACGCCTCGAAGATGGCTGCTGAACTGTACGTTCGAACCTTCATAGAGACCTACCAAGTACGCGCAGCTGGCTTCCGCCTGACGGGTCTTTATGGTCCACGTCAGTTCGGTGGTGAGGATCACGGGTGGGTGGCGAACTTCGCGATTCGAACAGTCATGGGATGGCCCATAACGATCTATGGAACTGCAAAACAGGTCAGAGACATTCTCTACGCGACAGATGTGGTGGCAGCATTCCATGCTTTCTATGAGAACCCCAAACCAGGCATTTACAACATAGGAGGCGGAAGCCGTAATTCCATTTCGCTGCTGGAGTGTATAAAGGCCCTTGGCGAAATCGTGGGAAGGGAGCCTGTTGTCAAATTGGGACAGGCTAGGGCTGGTGATCTGTGGTACTTCGTATGTGAGATTGAGAAAGCAAAACGCGAATTGGGATGGCAGCCCAAGGTTCTGCCTGGAGAAGGCATAGAGAACCTCGTTTCTTGGATCCAGGAGAATACGCAACTCTTCGCGGATAAAGATTAGATTTGCGCTGACAACAGTTTTCCTTTGCCGTGACGACAAGGAGGGGTATTTCAATGAAGGCAATAGTTTTAGCTGGCGGTCGAGGCACGCGGCTCAATGAGATATCCGAATCACAGAACAAGTGCGTGATCAAGTTGGCGGGTAAGCTACTAATCGAGTACAGCCTGGACTATGCTATGAGCGTTGGTATAGAAGAGATAATCGTCGTGGTGGGCTACAAAGCCACAGATATCATCAACGCGTGCGGCATCAACTACAAAGGTAAGCGAATTAGATATGTGTTACAGTCTGAGCAACGAGGCTTAGTTCATGCCATCGAATGTTGTGCAAATGCGATAGGCGACGACGATTTCATGTTGTCTCTGGGCGATGAAATCTTGGTGAGTCCCAAACACAGAGCCATGTTTGAGATGTTCCAGAAGGAACGGGTCTTTGGAATATGCGGGACGGTTGGTGTAGAAGACAAAAAGCGGATTAGCCGGACTTACGCGATTGTGCATGACGGAGATAATAGAATTTATAGATTGATTGAGAAACCGACGAAACCCATGAATAACCTGATGGGCACAGGGAACTGCCTGTTCAGGAACGAGATCTTAGCCTATATTGAGCAGACACCAATCAACCAGCAAAGAGGAGAAAAGGAATTGCCTGACTTGATCCAGTGCGCGATAGATGAAGGCAATGTGGTCAAGTCGTTTGTGATTTGCGACTACTACGTAAATGTGAATTCCGAGGAGGACCTCAGAGAAGCAGCTGACCATCTGTCCGCTCGATGAGCGGCATTTGTTGGACGAGATTCCAAATATTGCAAGAGGAAATCACATGGGCTACAGAATTCTCGCACTATTGAGATTAATAAAACGATGCACCATCACTGGGCCAGCCTATTTGTGGCCATACAGAAGAACCATCTGGTTTTTACTCCGCACCAGAGGTGCCAGGACAGCCTATGTCTTCATTCTGGCCAAGCTTTTTGCAAGAGGTGAATGGTCTGGTATTGGCATCCTGGATCCGCTGTGGCAAGCTTTTCCTCGACTTTCACCGCGCCCGTTTTCGTCATATCCTTATCACTTTGAAATCGAGATTACAACAAGATGTGATTTGAGATGTATCATGTGCGAACATACGCATTGGGAGAGAGATAGATATACTGACGTGGATATGTCTTTCGAGGATCTCAAGAAGATCGTTGACCAGTTTCCCAACTTGATATGGATCAACGTCACGGGCGAGGGCTCCGGTTACTTGAATAAGGACTTTCCGAAAATACTAAGGTTCCTGAAGTCGAAGCCGGTATTTGTGGCGTTTGTTGATTCCTTCACCGCTTTAAGGGAGGACATCCTTCGGGAGCTGATAGAAATCGGGGTAGACAAGATCACTGTGTCGATAGATGGCGCTACTAAGGAAACCTACGAGGTCATTAGAATCGGCGCGAGTTTTGACAAGATGCTGGGTAATGTAAGAAGAATACTACAGTTAAAGGCGGAATTAAACTCACCCCTGCCGGAGATTTGCTTCCGCTATACTCTTATGACCATCAATGCGCATGAAATGATACAGTTTGTGGAATTGATACATTCCCTTGGGCATAAAAGCCTATTGGGCGACCAGCCTCTGATAGAGTTTGTCGGCCTGCTAGAGTTCGAGAGTACGAAGCATTTATTACACGAACCATCAAACCAAGAAGTCGATGCGGTGAACAGACGGGCTAGAGAACTGGGTGTCAAAGTCCAATGGGATCACCCTTCTCATCAAGCCGTCCTAAAGCCACCTATGCGGCGCTGTGTCGTTTGGAGTGAGCCATATATTATGATGGGCGGTTTTGTCGTTTCTTGCTGTGCTGTGCTAATGTCCAACGGTCGTAACTTTCTGAGGAAGCATAGCTTTGGTAACGTATTTGAATCGTGCGTCAAGGACATTTGGGATTCTCCCAGGTACAAGAGATTCAGGGAGATGGTGACGAATGATACAGGTCAGGTCCCGTTACTATGTGAAGGTTGTAGGGCCTATGATACAACGGTTCGGGAGAATCGCTACGGTGTGTCCAAATGGATTTAGCAGAGCTGGAGTTCAGTATTCAGCGTCAGGAAGCAGAATAATGGAATTGGTTGAAGCTTCTGTTATCTGGGAGAACTCGCGATGAAGATCTGTCTGGTCTCAGACCGTTTGCCCGGGTTTCACCAACCCTGGAGTGGGGCTGAATTGATTTGCTGGCGCCTATCCCAGCTGCTCCGCGAAACTGGGCAGGATGTTTTCCTATTAACGACCGGATTCACAGAAAAAAGAAAGTCTCCAGAATGGATTTCTACAGCGGAGTTGCCTCTGCAGAAAGCAGGCCCACTCCTAACCCTCCTGGTATTCAATCCATTGGCAACATTGAATTGTTATCAGATCTTGAAGAGAAAGAAGCCTGATATCGTTCATTTGCACGCGGTTGGTCTATTCCTTCCTGCACTAATAGCAGCAAAGGCGTTGCAGATTCCTACCGTAATGACAGTCCTGGATCATCTCATCTTTTGTCCATACTTATCGCTGCGAAAACCAGATGGGAGCATTTGCACAGCGTATCACGGCATTCAATGCTCTGACTGCGGTAGGCCAACTCGAAATCCCCTAAGGATTCTGGCGCGGAAGATACGTGGCTGTTGGAGATCGGTGATCTATGACTATTTTGTGCGAAGACTTGATGGAATCATCGTGTTATCGAAGACCTCTAAACTAAGACTGGAGCGATCTGGCGTTCCGGGAGACCGAATCAGGGTTATCTATCACTACCAGGTTGATTCTCATGTAAGTGGCGGCGAAAGATTGACTCCTGTTTCCCGCGCGCGAAAGAGCATCCTCTTTGTAGGGTGGTCAAATGAGCTGAGAGGGTTACATGTGGTTGTTCGCGCTATGCAAGATGTGATCAAAGCGGTACCGGGGTCGACATTAACAGCCGTGGGGGCAGAGGAAGACAGGCATTATGCAACTTGGATAAGGGCTATGGTAAATGATATGAATCTCCAGGATCATGTTAACTTGTTGGGACCAAAGCCGAATGAAGAGGTCATTCGGCTCATCCTTGAGAGTGATCTTGTCGTTGTCCCTCTGCAATGGACCAATGAATTCGGCCCCATGATTCTGGTAGAGGCTATGTCGCTTGCCAAACCTGTAGTGGCGAGTAACATAGGAGCAATTCCTGAGCTTATCCAAGATGGCTTCAATGGTTTTCTGGCTGGGCCTGACAGTCCGGGACAGTTCGCTGAGAAGATGGTATGGTTGCTTAAGAACCCGGAATTAGCCAAGACGATGGGCGAACAAGCCCAGAAATCTGTTCAGCGACTCTACCAAAACGACCCCACGAAAGAAATACTTGATCTTTACCGCTCTGCTGCTACCAGAAGCCAATGACCGGACTTACGAGAAACTCAAGTTGGCGTGTCCTTGTGTTGAGCATGATCATTGGACTTTTTGTCTTGATGGCGAACGCATCCGTTTGGATAGGCTATTAGTTAGGCAGGAATTAATAGGCTACCAAACGGTTTTAACCAAAATAGAAGCGCTGATTTATAAAAGGGCTAACGCTTGAGGGTACAGAGAACAGATTCTCAGAAACCGGAGTGGGAAAAGATTTGGGGATCTATGGAGGACTCTGTACGAGAGAGGGATGTGTACTTTATTATGGATGAGATTAAGATGGACTATTTGCTGCCTCTTTTGCCGAATGCCGGAAGAACGTTAGAGGTGGGTTGTGGCGCAGCCCATTTATCTTGTTTTTTGGCGGCGCGAGGCTACAAGACAGTGGGGCTTGATTACTCATCTAAAGCTCTCCTCGTAGCGCAACATAACTACCTTTTAACAAATGTAGAGGGGAGCTGGCTGGTAGGCGATGGATATCAGCTGCCATTCTCGTCCGATACGTTTGATGTAGTGCTCTCTGCAGGGTTGTTGGAACACTTTGCAAACCCAATTCCGTTACTTTCAGAGATGGTTCGAGTTCTTCGCCCGCGTGGGATTTTCTATGCTGATATTGTCCCCAAGAAATTTTCGCTTTTGCGGGCATTGGATGGATTGAGGCTTAAGAAGTCAACGCTATATGAAGCTAGTTGGAAGAAAAAAACTATCATCACATTCCTCAGGAAGGTTGGACTCCAAAATGTAACAGTCTTTCCTGCTGGCGTGTTTCCGCCATTGTGGGTGCCAATTATCGCCCGACTTTCGCTGTATCGGGTTTTGCATGCCAGAATGACAGACCTCTTCAAACCTCTGATACTAAAGCTTGACCGAACTCAAATTGCAGAATACTTGGGGTTTTATTACTTTTGTCAGGCGGTTAAGGGTGGTGCCACTTGAGGGCTCTACGAATTGCGATTGACGTCACGCCTTTGCAAACTGGGCACAGACTTCGGGGTGTTGGCACTTATGTCTTTAATCTAGTTTCTCAATACATAACTTGGGACAGGCAGAACCAGTATTATCTTTTTGCCTATCCTTCATCACTTGCATCTTTACCGTTTGCCGACTTGCTGCCATTTAACTTTAGGGCGATAAGACTACCCAGCCCATGTCTTGGCCGCTTAACTCCATTGATTACTCATCAGTTCTTGTTACCTAGGCTGCTTAGATCCTTAGACGTCGATATATTTCATAGTCCGTTCGTGTCCCGTGACATATCGATTCCGGGAGTACCAGCATGGCAGCCAGTGCGGACGGTAGTTACCATCCACGACCTGATACCGCTTCGATTCTCCCGTGAGTTACTGAGTCGGCCGCGAAAAAGATGGTTTTATAGATGGCAGTTGTGTGCTGCTAAACATTGCGCGCATATCTTGTGCGATTCAGAGTCATCACGCAAGGATGTTATACAACTGGTTGGATGTCATGCGGATCAAGTCACTGCCGTACTCCTGGGGTGCGACCTTGGTTATCCGGGCAATTCTACGGTGGTTAATCCTGCAAGATTGCCAAGTGACCGTCCTTACATTCTGCATGTTGGTGGCGATTTTGTGAATAAGAACGTTGGAACTCTTCTGGAGGCCTATCATAAGCTTCGCACACACAACCTAATTCAGCATGCTTTAATAATGGTAGGCGCATATCATAGATCGAATGCAAAGCTACGGTCCAGATTTCTCTCGATCATCGACGATGTCGTCGTACTAAAGGACGTTTCCAGAGAATTGCTTCTGTCTCTATATCGAGAGGCGAGCCTCTTTGTCTTTCCATCTGTGTATGAGGGCTTTGGACTACCTATATTGGAAGCGATGGCCAACAAGGTGCCAGTTATCACGTCGAATCGATCTTCGTTACCAGAAGTCGTAGGGGACGCAGCGGTCTTGGTTGACCCACTTGACGTTGACGGTCTCGCTTCCGCAATCCTTACACTGCTAACTGATAATGACTTACGCGAGCAGTTTATAATGAGGGGGCTGCAAAGAGCCCGCGAGTTCTCTTGGGAGAAGACAGCGAAGGCGACATTACAGGTCTATTATGCCGCTGCAAATCAGGGGGCGTGATACCTGGGATAATCAATCTATGCATATAACCTTTGATATGACTTTCCCTTCCCAGCTCAAGACCGGAACTCATGTCTACGCTTATCAGCTCATGTGCGCCTTGAGAGAGAATTCCAAAGATCAATTTACATCGTTGGCTGCTCCTCAGATTTGGACGGGAAAGGGTATTAGTAGCAAAGTGTTGCGATTAATCTGGAATACCGTTTGGATCCAGGCAGTACTTCCATACAAATTAAGCCGAATCCGAGCAGATCTGCTGTATGCCCCATCATTCATCGCGCCGATGTTTTTGCCTTGCCCCTTGGTGGTCGCTATCCTTGATACGATGTACCTGGTGCATCCTGAATACTACCCTAGACTTTGGTCAATTTATCTACGGATCCTAATTCCAACAATTGTCCAAAAAGCAACTGCCATAGTGACCGTTTCCAATTCCTCAAAGGAGAACATTTCAAAATACTACAACATTGCACCTGCTAAAATACGTGTCATTTACCCCGGTGTGGATTCGAGATTCAAACAATTCAGAGAGGGCAGTTTAAGGCAACGTATCAAAGAGAAGTATGGGATCGGTGGCCCCTTCATTATCTTTGTTGGGGCTCTCGAGAGGATGAAAAACATTCCCCGGCTGCTTGAGGCGCTTAGCATATTAAAAAAAGCTCATGAATCCATGAAACATAAGTTGGTCTTGGTCGGCCCTGCTGGGAAAGGAATTCTTGAGATTCGCCAAACAATAGCTCGATTATCGCTAGCCGACGAGGTTCTTTTTCTTGGCTATGTACCTGGAGAGGACTTGCCCTTGCTTTACAATGCGGCCGATCTTTTTGTACTTCCTTCGTTACATGAGGGCTTCGGCCTTCCTCTAGTAGAGGCAATGGCCTGTGGCACGCCTGTTGTTGCCTCTAATACATCGTGCATTCCTGAAGTGATAGCAGACGCAGGTTTATTGTTTGATCCTACGGACCCGAATAGCATAGCTTTGCAAATTCATCTAGTTTTGTCCGATGATCTAATCAGACAAAAGATGATTGAATGCGGTTTGGGCAGAGCAAGGCAATTCTCTTGGAAAGAAGCCGCCCGAAAAACCATTGAAGTGTGTCAACATGCATCGGCGATTTAAATTGTCCGCCAGAAAATGTTGTTGAAATCTATAAACTTCAAATAGTTGCCGTTCTTAACTAGGTCAAAATGATTATAGGCTTTTAAGCTCGGCGGTTGAACACTGCTTTTCCTTTTATTTTTCCTAACAAGATACAGCGCCTGAGAGTTTTGGTGGAGAGCTTAAGTTTTTAGAACACTGTTTAGATGACTGATTAGGTCAAGAGTTTAATGAGTTCCAAATCAATAATTGTATTCCTTATATGTTTTGTCCTAATCGGTGTCGGT
>MGQQ01000166.1 GCA_001798855.1 Deltaproteobacteria bacterium RBG_16_49_23
AGGAAGGCTTCTCCCCCACGATGAATCGTATCAATAAAAATAGCGAAAGGAACAATATCCGAAAGCCCACGCTCCTTGAACTCCTTGAGCCTCCGGACCGTTACCTCCACTTGAAAATGATGTTTTAAATTTCATCGGCGATAGACTCCCCTGGGAAACTCTTTGTAAAAGCGAATCAGACCGTAATATTATTATTAAACCATCCAATATAATGGGTATACTTGCTTTCTTTGCATTTTTATGCGGATCTGTATCTGGTGTACTTAGCTTAGTTATTCCGCCCCCCCTGTCTCTGGAAACCCACCGGAGTGGAATCTTTGCCGAGATGGGCAAGTCAGTGCCTTTATTCATAGGGAGGAGGAGGCGCGCGCTCACGTACCTCCCTTTCCAACCCTTCGGTGCTACCTCCCCGCCAGCTTTCCCTACTCACGCCTCGCCACTAACTAAAAATTCAATCATTGAGAGAAAAGACAAAAAACCCTTAACATGTAGGGATATACGGGACATCCTATATTGTTCCTGCCAAGAGGCAATAAAATAATTTATCTTTTACGTTAAAGTTGTTATTAGAGAGGGTTTTTAGTATAATGAAGTAGGAGGTTATAGGTATTATGCCAGTTCAAATAACGATAGAATTGCCGGAAGAGGTTTTTGCCGCGTTGAGAAGCAGTCCTGAGGTTTTTGTTAAGGAAATGCGTCTGGCTGCTGCGGTTAAATGGTATGAAATAGGAATGGTTTCTCAATCCAGAGGTTCCGAGTTGGCAGGCGTAAGCCGACAGGAGTTTCTGGATGCCCTTTCTCGTTTTAAGGTTTCCCCATTTCAAGTAACCCCTGCGGAACTTGCCGAGGAATTAGCTCGTGAGTAGAAAATGGGTCATCAATGCCTCTCCGCTTATCCTTCTGAACAAGATTTCACACATCTCCCTCCTTCAGGAACTGTCCAGTGAACTGGTTATTCCAAGGGGCGTTGCAAAGGAAATTCTAAGTGGCCCTGCGAATGACCCTACAAGAATTTGGCTAAATGAGAAAGGAAGCCCATTGATCAGGGATCTGAAACAGGTAGATCCGGTGGTAGCCGCCTGGGATCTCGGGTTGGGCGAGAGTCAAGTTATTTCCTGGGCCTATGAGAATCCCGGTTTTGAGGCTATTCTGGATGACCGTGCTGCGAGAAAATGTGCTTTATCCTTGAAGATTCCGGTCCGGGGGACGATGGGTGTTATCTTACTGGCAAAGAAAGACGGGCGATTGGCAAAGGCTAAACCTCTTTTGAACCAATTAATCGAGATTGGGTTTAGGATAGATCCTGAATTGCTCAGGGCCACGCTTCGGTTAGTTAAAGAATAAGGGGAAGGAATAGAAGCTTATCAGTAGTTAACAAATTAGTGATCATGAAAACGGAATTCTTGGTAACTGATGAACCCCGGATGAAACCGGTGCATCCAGGAAAATTCTCAGGGAAGACGTGCTCCCTGCGCTGGGAATCAATATTAGCGAGGCAGCCAGACAGCTTGGAGTGTCACGGCAAACGCTACACCGCATTCTGGCGGAAACGCACTCGATTACCCCGGAGATGGCTTTGCGTCTGGGCAAATTCTGCGGAAATGGGCCTGGTTTATGGTTACGTATGCAACAAAGGTACGATTTGTGGCGGGCAAAGAAGCGTCTGCGTCATGTCATCGACAAGATACCCAATCATGCATAAGCCGCCCATCAAGCAGCGAGACCCGAAAATGACGCGGCGATTTGATCCTTTCCAATGGATGATGAAAACATTATTCTGTTTAATCTGGGCGTTGGCGCTGTTTTCTTGTTCGACCCCGTTGGGACCGGTTAAGGACCCAACGAATCACGACCGGATCTTATCCGCAAAACATTACATAGAAGGCATTAAACCAGAGTATCAGTTCGGTCCCGAATGCGCGCCGGTATCCATCAAAATGGTATTGCAATCTCATGGGATAAATCTGAGCATTCAAGAGGTGGCTGAGGGGACGAAACAGACGCTTGCGGGGACGAGTCGTTCCAACATAGCCCCCTTTGTTACAAGGCATGGGTTTAAATATAGAGAGATAAGAGATTATGAATTTAGCAAGCCCTGGATAAAGTATTATATTTCTACACAGCATCCTGTTCTGGTGAGCGGTAATCATTCGTCACGAATAGTTAGACACATGATCGTTGTGATGGGGTACGATGATACGAAGAAGAGGTTTTATGTCTTAAACCCCTGGCATAAGGGGGTAACAACAATGAATTACCATGAGTTTATGGAGTGGCATACTTACAAAGCAGAATCGTATGTGGGTGTGATCTATAAATAGCGTCCGATTTACCGCCCCTGAAAGATACCTTTCAAGTCTTTGCATTGCTACCGTAAGCGCCGAAGCAATCCTTTCCGAGAAAACGGGCCTGCCTCTCTCCGGGTTTAAGAATCCCGCCCTCTTGCATACCAAAGTAATACCCCCTTGGGCACAGACTTGCTTTATACGCCAGTATTTTGTATTCTGCGTATAACTTATGATCCATTTTCTTTTCCTTTCGGATACCTATTAATTTGAGACATGATGGAGTTGATTTTGATCCCAAAACCTAATCCTCTTGCCTGAGGTAAAAGAAAAGCGACTATCCCACCTAACTCAAATCTCCCATTCCTGAGAAGAAAGATAGGAGCTCCACTATCTCCTTCGACCGTAACCGCTGAAATGCCAAAGAGGCTCTCATTAATGTTCGAAACCTCTCCTTTTGGGCCGTAACGAACAAAATTTAGTTGGGTGACATATCCAGTACGGATATTCAATCCGGTCTGAAAATTTCCAAAAAGAAAAACGAAGTTTCCTATCTTGAAATCGTCCGAATTGCCGATCGTGAAAGGGAAATGATGGATTTTTTTCTCCGCCCTCAAAAGGGCAAAATCTTTTTCCCCGTCCGAGTAAACCACTTGTGCCTTAATTCGGGAACCATCATCAAGAATAATGAAAGTCTCTTCCTCCAGTTTTTGATCGTCCGGAATCGGTAATTCAATAGGTCCCAAGGAAGTAATCACCTGAAAAGATTTAATCTTAACCACATGACCGGCGGTCAGAAGATGATACGGGTCGAGCGAAGTGGCCAATCCGATGGCATTAACCGTCGGGGTGAACTCTTCCAGTTTAAACTTTAAGGAGGTTTGGATCCGAAATACGTTGGAGGCAATGAGCTCAAGCTCCTTTTTCTTTGGATCAACATGGATGGGAGATTTTTCATATTGCTGAATAGATGTTTCCCTCATGAGGGAACCGCATCCGGGCAGCAAAAAGGCGAAAAACAGAATAATTGTAAGTGAGATTGCGCTTGACTTTTTCATCGATCCCCCTTTATTTTAATTATAAAAGGATAATCAAATTGATGGGACATATAGATCATCTTACTTTTGTCTTTGTTTTCCTTTTCGTCGGTATTTTTCTCCTCTGTTCAGCGCCAGCGACTTTTTCCATGTCTGCTAAAGATGTGGAAAGAGAGGTGATCAGGCTTTTTGATCAATCCGAATCAATTCCACAAGTTAGGATCACCCCGGCGGAGAAGGACCGGTTTGTCGTCGAGTTGATCTTCAACATAGGAGACCGGTGGGGAAGGAATGGGTTTGTGCGAGACCTGGCAAAGACGGCTCTAACAAGAGTCTTTAATTCGAAATTGCCGCTCGCTCAGGGAATAGTTAAGGTGTACTGCAAACATATGGAAGTTATCCACCTCGCCGTCGGCATGAACCAGGCTAAACAGATGAGCTGGGAAGATAGTTCCAGTCCCTCCGAGTTCTTCGATAGACTTCGATCTTGCGTCCGTTGGGGAAAAAGGGCTGAGGACCGCACTTACTTCATCGAGAATAGGCAAATCATCAAACCCTCCCCTGTTGTTTCATTTCCGCCCGATTCGTAAATAATCCCCTATGACGGAGCCCAATCAACACCTGCTCTCCCATTAACCCCACCTTACCTCCCCTTAAATTAAGGGGAGGTTGGGATAGGTTAAGGGAGGGCAAAGAGGATTCTCATGAAAGAATGGAATGTCCTCATCTCAACTTATTGGGGGCAGGAGAAGAAGCTATTGCGTCTCTTGAGCCAGCATGGAGAATTCAAGAGCTCGGGGTTCAAGGACGTCCTCCTGGGACACGTAGAGGACGCGAACCTTTTTCTTAATAAATTGGAAGGGATGAGGCAGGAAAATCCCGAACGAATTAACTTCCTCAGTCGGATGATACCCCTGGAGCAAACGTTCTATTTTAAGCTTCCTGATTTCATGGACAATTTGAAGGAAGCCGTATCGCCTTACGTGGAAAAAATTGCGGACAGGAAGTTCTATGTCAGGGTTAAGAGAAGGGGTCACAAGGGTGAGATATCAAGTCACGAGATCGAAAAAGAGATCGCCGGATTCCTTGTAGAGAACCTCGAGAAGGCCGGCAAACAAGCTCATGTCAGCTTCAGCGATCCCGACGTCATCATCGTTGTTGAGACGATCGGGAACTGGGCCGGAGTGACCTCGATCACGAAAGAAATGAAGGAGAAATATCCGCTCCTAAAAGTAAAGTGAGTTGCGCCTAATAACCATAATCCCCTGTCACAATCCTTCTGAGCCTGCCATTCTCAAACCTGAGATACCGGATGAATTGACTCTGCCCAAAATTATACTGCCATTCTTCGATGGTTACTAATTCCCTGGCAAGAGGTGATTGCAAAAAAATCTCCTGTTCCGGGGTCAGCGGAAAAGACAAGAGCAGGCCTCTTCTGATACGTACCTCCTCCCAGGTCTCCACATTAACTGGCTCTCCGCATTTTCTGAGCACATCATATCTATGGTCCCCGATGGAGACGAGCCTCGATCCGCATCTCAGCTCGGAAGCAATAGCATCGCCCAGGGTTAGAAATAAAAAGACTGCTAAAAGGATAATCCATAATAGAGTTTTCATTTCCCATTTCCTCCCTGGTAATATTTTAGCTCTTTGAAATAGTCAGGCTAGGTCAGGCATCTCGGTACGAGTCGATCCCGACCTGATTGACATTTTGCCCTCATCCGAGGCAAGTTGCCTCGGCTATTCAAAGGTGTTTATCGGTTTTTTCAAAGAGCTAAACTGCTACCCTGCCTGTTATTATAAGGTTAGACGTTCGTTTCCTTAATATAATTCTATAACAGGCGGGGAATCTGCTGCAATAAATTTAGAGGGGGGAGATCCCGTAAAGTCGCGCCGAATTTAGACCGAAGATGGCCGCTTTCACAGGGCTGTCTGCAGGTCCGAGGGCTGAGAACCCATATTTTTTCTGCGTTTCCTTTGGGATCTCAATCCGCCTCATGGCTTCGATCTGCCATTGGGGAGAACCGTACCAGACAGAATCGGTCCCCCAGATCACATGGTCGGCACCAAGTCCCTTGATGAGTGTTCCGAGCATCGCTGCACAGTAGGCCGGGCTGGTGACAGCCGTTGCGGCGAAGGTTGTGCCGATTTCACCGTAGACGTTCTTGACTCCGTATTTCTCAGGGATCTCCGCGAGGTCGGTCACCCATGGTATGCGGCCGATCTTTTCAAACCTTGATTCGTTTTTACGATTGGCTTGAATCGTCTCAAGAGCGGAATGATAGATGATGAAGTTGAGGTTGGGCCAGTCCTTTGCTGCCCTGCCGAGGTCTTCAACCGTGCCGAACTTCCACAGGTCAGGGAGGGTTTTCCCATAATCAAGAGGCAGCAATCCCTTATGGATGCATACGTTTCGAATGCCCGCCTTGGCCATCTTTTCATAGGCAGGATAGACCAGTTTCTCATCGTCCAGACGCCACGGATATCGTGACCGGTTCATCGGGTCTCCGATCGTGTAGCCTTTCCAGCCATCGGGCTTGACGACTTCAATGACACGGTCCACCTCTTCCATCCAGCCGGGCTGGCCGGGTGTAAAGACCCCATGGCCCAGAAGCCGCCGTGCCCCTAAACGGCCGTTGACCGTCTGACGTGCCCTGGCAATCTGGTCATTGGTGATAAACCATTTTGCCGGATCATCGGCGGGTGCGCTGCTGAGAAGCCCTACGGACGTCTGGCTGTCGAGGAAAACCTCCTTAAAAAAGTTTTCAAACTTTATTCGTTCGAGGGTAACCTCTTCTTCCTTCAGGCGGGGATTCCAGCTTTTTGCTGCCTGGCGCAGCCCGAGAATTCCTTTCAACGGGTAATCGTCCTGCACAAAGTGGAGTTGTGCGTCGAAGATAAATTGTTTCGCCAATGAATCTTTCCGTTCCTTTGAAGCGTCCTTGTCTGTTATCTCCGCCGCATCCACTGAGAAGAAAGGGGCATGGACCTGGTTCATGGCAAAGAATATCATCGCCAGGCCGCTGCCGGTTCGAAGAAACCGGCGGCGGGTCATGCCATGTTTTTTGGCATGATAGTCCCCCATTTCTCTAACAAGTTTGACAAGCTTTAATTGATGATCTGCAGACATATCCCACTCCTTTTTAACCACTATTTTCGTTGAAAAGATACCGGGGGGCAATAAGGTCAAGAAGGTATTTTGAAGTAAAAAGACCGGTATTTAAAGCGGATGGAAAATACAAAGGTAAGGCTTGTGGTTTTGGCCCCGAGGGCGGGCTGAAACCCGCCCCGCATGAAATTAGCCTGTTACTGTGTTCCGCGACAGATACTAATCTACGATAGCTTCTCCGATAGCTTCCCCTATCCCCCGTCCGAACTGGCCTCCAAGCCTGGCTGCGCCCCTTATCCCCGACACCGCTTGCCAGACGTCGCCGGCGCTTGCCATGCCCCAGCCGTAGTGCCCGAAAATAGCCTCGACCGGGAGCGCCCCCATCTCGACAGCCGCCCGTATCATCCCGATCCCGGCAATCACCAGGCCGGTCGAGACCCCCATGCCATATCCTGCGCGGTACCTGTGGGAGCAGTAGTCGGTGAGGTCATCAACATTCGCTGCAACTCGCATGAGTTCCGTTAAACTTGTGTGGGTGAGCGGGATATGGCTCAGGCCGTCGGCGAAACCAGCGGACCATGGGTTTCTCGCCAGATAACCGGGAAGCCACCCGGCCGCGCGATTTCCCAAGTAGCCGCCAAGCGCAGCGATTGCCTCTGGGTTTAGGCCGGTCGGGTCTGTCAGATTGACCGGATCGCCTAAAGCGTACCCATAGAGATTCGCAGCCCCCCCGCTGAATAGGATCGGATCCTTGGCCGTCCATCGTCCGGCATCCGCGTCGTAGTCGCGGCGGCCGAACCGGACGAGTCCTGTGTCCGGGTCGTAGATACCTCCGGCGAACCCAAACGGCTGGAATCCTGGATTCGTATCCTCGATTACATTGCCGAATGCGTCATACTCGAGGCGTTGCGCGATAGCTCCTGTCTCGGAGTCGACCACGAGCTTCGGGCTTCCCAGTTGATCGGCCACAAACAGATAGGCGCGACCATCCCGGACCATGTAGTCGGGTAGGTTATCCTGTGTCCCATACACAAACCTGCTTATCACCGCCCCCGTGCCGTCGAGCTCTGCCACCGGTCGGAGGAGGTCCTGGTAGAGAAAGCCTTTGACCAGGCTCCCTCCCACGGTCTTCCCGACTCTGCGCCCGTGCGCGTCAACGACATACCCGATCTCACGGCCATCGGGCAGCGTCGCTCCGAGCAGGTTTCCGAGTTCGTCGTATTGGTACGCTATTGTCTCGGCACCGCGCGTCCGGGTCAAAAGGTCCCCGGGGAGCGTATAACTGTAAGTTGCGGTACCCAACGTGAGCAGTCGGTCCTGCGTATCGTAACTGGCCGAACGCATGCTCCCGGGTCCCTGAACCGAGAGCCGGTTGCCGTTCGGGTCGTAGGTGTAGGCCTCCGCCGGGCTCCCGTCAACTTCGACGGCGGTCAGGCGGCTTTCCGTGTCATAAGTGTACCGGAACGTCCGGAGGCCGGCACCGGTGTCCTCCCGCTTTTCAGTGATACGGCCAAGGGGGTCCCGTGTGTACTGAACAGAGTAGAGCGTTGTGGTTCCGCTGGTAAGAGTGTGAGTGGCAAGGTTTCCGAACGTATCATAGCCAAACGTTTTGGCGAGGTTTCCGAGAGTAGTTCCTGTGACGAAACCGCTGGCCGGATCTCTCTGGATCGACAAAGCCCCGACGGAAGTCAATAGGCCGTCCTGGTCGTAACTGAACGCCACCGCGCCGTCTCCGCTCACGCTCTGGGAAGTCGGTCGAAAATCGGAGTTGAAGGTCAGAATGACCGAACCCGAGATTGGCCCGGACCAGCTTTCTCCGGTGAGGAGAAACCCATCGTGGGTAAGGTCGAGGGTCTGTCCACCGGGGGCCGTGGCGCGGGCGAGGCGTTTGGTGACCGGCGAATACTCGTATGCATAAGAACCTGTACCACCGGGAAGCGTAATGCTGTTCACGCGGCCCGCCGAGTCATATCCGACTAAAACCACCTGCCCGGAGCGCGCGATCCGCTCCACGCGCCGATCTGCGTTGTAGACCAGCGTAATCGAAGAGTCAAATCCTAGTGGCGGAGGATCATACTGATAGAGAAGGCCAACAGGCGTATAGCGAAAATCGTGAATCGTTCTGCCTGGCGGGGTAACGCCGGTCAGATTTCCGGCAAGATCGGGCGTGAAGCCTGTCTCCAGTCCCGAAGGCGAGATGAGCGCCGTGGGCCGGTTCGCGGCGTTAAATCTGAACTGCTCGATCCGGCCAAGCGGGTCGTTTACACTTTGGACTTGACCCTGTTCATTATACGAAATTTGATATTGCCGTCCGGCGCCCTGTTGGACGCTGTTGAGCCGGCCCTGTGCGTCGTATCCAAGACCTATGGGCGTGAGCCCCGGCAGACGCAACTCAACGACGCGGCCATTGGCGTTCAGAACGCTGCCGGTGACCCGGCCTTCCGGCGTTGTTATTGTGAATGTGCGTCCTGCATGATCGAAGACCTGTCGATATGTCCGGCCGTTGAGCGTCACCTCCTCCACCAGGCTGGTGAAACTCATGATGTCCGCCGGATCGGTTAGATCAGCGGTGTGGTTTGCTGAGATCTCTGTTGTCAGACCCGAGGGTGTGCGCACCCGGGCCGAAGTGACCACCGGGGCGCTCATCCCGAACCGGGGATTCCCCCTTTGAACCGTGGTGACCGACGACCCATCCGGCAGTTCCGTTACCCGTGTTCCATCCGCCTTTTGCGTAACCTTCGCCTCCGATCCGTCCGCGAATTGGTTTACTTGCAGAGTGTCTCCTGTGGGGAGCACTTGCGCATGGTATGTCGTCACCTTCCCCGTTGCTGTGGTAAGCGTCACTTGCCGCCAACCAGTTCCCTCAGTAAGTGCGAGAGCGGAACTTCCTCCGGCGTCATCCTCGTCCCGGGTAAGGAACCCAAAGGTGTCGTAGTCGAACCGGTGACCATTTCCGTTTGAATCGGTAAGGCTGACGAGAAGACCGTTCGATTCGTGGACCATAGCCCACCGGGCGCCTTCCGGATCGGTCACCAACTCGAGGAAGCCGTTAGCGTTGAGGCTGATGGATGTGCGATGGCCATAAGGTCCTATCACTGCCGTGAGGTTCCCGGAAGAGTCCCTTTCCAGCGTTGTCGTGTTGCCGTCGCGGTCGATCACGCTCGAGAGCAGGCCGCGAGCGTCGTAGGTAAAACGGAAAAGGTCAATTCCGGTGTAGGTATCGATAGTTTTCAAATGGCGTCCGGCCGCATCGAAGTGATAGAGCGTCATCCCGTCATCCGAGGGCAGTATCGTAGAATTGATGGTCGTTTCCGGGAGCAACTTGGAAAAGCGCAACACGACAGGAATGTAATCCCAGTCCCGCTGGAATGTTGCACGGGCGTATAGTCCGTCTGGCCCCGTTGCAAGACCCGCTCCCTCCTCGTAGAAGTTGAATTCAGCCGCCACCGCGGGCTGTCCAATGCCGCAGGAAGCCAGGTCGGCATCTTCTCCCGGGATAACGCACGTTTGCCCCGGGTTTCCTGCAAATTGCCGGATGATCCCATCCGTCCCGACCCGGCGAATGCCGCTGTAATCGGTTAAATAGAAGCTGCCATCTTTATCGGCCGCGACAATCCAAGGCCTATAGATCTTTGCGGCGACAGCAGGCCCGCCATTCCCCGATATGCCACCGGAACCGCTGCCGGCCACAGTCTCGATCGTTCCCTCCGGACGCAGCCTGCGTACCCGGTAGTTGCCATAGTCTGCGATGTAGAGGCTGCCATCCGGTCCTATGCTGAGATCGTATGGATAGTACAGGCGCGCTTCTACTGCAGATCCCCCGTCGCCCGTGAACCCCAGAATACCGCACTGACCTGCCACCGTGTTGATGTATCCGTCCGTTCCGATCTTTCGGACGCAGTGGTACTTCCATTGGGAGACGTAGAGGCTGCCATCGGGTCCGGAAGCAAGGTCCCAGGAATCATACAGGAAGGCTTCTGCCGCAGCCCCCCCATCCCCATCCCAGGGATTGTCGATACCGGGCCGGAAATCATCCGGTTCCCCCCCCGCCACCTTCTCGATTATTCCATCGGGGCGGATGCGCCGGATCGCCTTATAGTCTTCCAGAAAGTAGAGAGAGCCGTCCGGTCCAACTGTGAGGCTCCGAGGGGTTACCGTTGCGAACGCCGCAGGTCCGCCGTCTCCGCACAGCGGATTCGCACCGATTCCGTAAATCTGATAGGAACAGGTTTGCCCGTTCCCAGCGATGGTGCTTATGGTTCCGGACGGATCGACCTTCCGGATCCGTTTATACTGGGCAATATAAATGGTGCCGTCCGGGGCAACGACCATGTCATCCATTTCCCATAGGCTGGCATCCCTTGCCGGGCCGCCGTCGCCGCACGGGTCGTTGATTATTCCGCATACGCCAGCGCCTCCGGCTGCAATGGTGGTGACCATTGTCAAAGACTGCTGTCCGGCCAGACGCCGGCCATCTCCCCGGTAAAGGACAGAGGAGACAGGATCGTAAATGTGATGTGGGGTAATGCTCCAGCTTCCGAGCCCCTGGTCGGGCAGGCTGGAGGAGAAGAGTTTGCCACTCCATCCCTGATAGAGAACCATGGTAAGATCGCCGCGGGGAATTACGGTCATGGAGGAGCGTCCTCCAATCCGGCCGAACGCCCGCGCCACGTCATCAGCAACGGCGTAGTACACTTGCCTGTATACGTAGCCGATCCGCACACTAACATTATGCCAACCGGAAACCCGCCGGCCGAAACCGTCTAGGCCATCCCAGGTATACTGATAAACCTGATTTGTGAATGGCCAGAAGACGGCCGAGAAGTACTGGCCGGCAACCACAACGTCCAGTCTGATCGCCATCAGACTTCCCGGGACCGTAGCCCGGCTCAACGGGATTCGCAGCGTGCGGCCTGCGGCATAGCCGGGGATGCGGTTGGAGCGGTAATGAAGGCTGTATGGAGTGCCTGCGAGGCGCAGTTTTTCTCCGAGCACCTGGTTCTGGCACTCGATGATTGAACCTCGCTCTTGGCAGGGATCGTCGGGTCCCCTCCCCGGCTCGCTTGGATCCGGCTGTTCGGGGTACTCCGCGTCCATCGGCGGGCCATACGGCCAATTGCAGTCCCACGAAGATAGATGGCTAATCTGCACGCGCCAGAGGCTGGTGGACGGGGCATACAGGGAAGCGAGCCGCTCGCGCTCCTGATCCGTAATGCCAAGGTCAGAAAGCGCTGTCCCGGTATCGGCCGAACCGTCTCCATTTACATCCACGTCGGCAAGTCCGCCGGTAATACCGACGATTCCGATGATTCGGCCATTGTCGTAGGGAATCCAGGCACCTTTATCATTATCATAATATCCAACCGGTACGACACCCCCGGTCGGAAAATTCAGGAAGTTCTCCACATAGAAAACCACAGGCTGATTGAAAACAACATCTTTGCCGTTTACCTTTCTGCCGTTTGTTAGTGCTTCATCCACGCTCAACTCAACCGCATACGTATAACCACTGGTGGGAGGAAGTTCTGCCGGCATGGCCTTGGGGCCGTTGGGACCGACCGTGTATTCCGTAGCCCGTATGCTCAGGGTTGTTAAGGGCTGGAGGCTCCCATCGGGGAGGAACATCTGAGCCTGTGTGCCCTGAGATATTAGAAGCGTGGCCTGGCGGGTACCATCTTCATCTGTCACAGCGCTTCCCCTGGCAACCTGTATAGGTTGACTCGAAGTGAGGTCCACAACGGTGACCTGGCTGTCCAACTGAATGAGAACAACATCAGGCAACCACGCATAATTCTGCCACGGCACGTTGATCTGGCGCTGGGCGGGCAAATAGCCGGCTTTCTGGTATTTGACCGTCAGATATCCGCCTCCGTTTACCACCATGTCAAACAATCCATCTGCACGGCTGAGCGTCTGACCGAATTCAGGGTGGTTGAGCATGGTGATTTTTACTCCGGGGAGAGGATTATTGTTACGGTCGAGAACCTTTCCTCTAAGAACTACAATCCTCTTTGGATCGATCGTCCCTGGAGCAACTCCTGTCTGTATCGGATTTATTCCTGTGTAGAGAAACGAAGTTGCTGCACTCATCGTGGTAGCCACGGTAAGGTCAAGCGGTGGAGCAACAGTTCCCGGATCAGGAGGAAGGCCAAGAGAGATCACCATATTCACCGAAGATCCCTGAGTCACACTTAAACCTCCCGCAGGATCCTGACTGATGACAATGCCTGCCGGGATGGTCTCATGGTATTGCGAGGTAACCGTCCCCACTATTAACCCTGCCGCAATGATTGCTGATTCGGCATTTGTTTGAGTCGTACCAACTACATCCGGCACAGTCACTATATTCAGCGGCCCAAGGGAGACCAGAAAATTGACTGCTGAGCCCTGTGGCGCAGAGGTGCCTCCCACTGGGTCCTGACTGATCACACTGCCAGCAGGAACCGTAGGACTGTTTGCGGTCGCTATCGTCCCAACTGTCAGATTAGCGGCAATGATTCCTGCCTCAGCGTTTGCCTGCGTCATCCCAACCACATCAGGAACCGTTACCATCACCGGCCCAAGGGAGACCACGAGGTTCACAGAGGTGCCGTGGAGCACAGCACCGCCTGCTTGTGGACTCTGACTGATCACCCTCCCTAATGGCACTGTATTGCTGTTAACAGTGCTGATTGTTCCTACTGTTAGTCCCGATTCCACTACCAGGGTCTCTGCTTCCACTTGAATCAATCCCACGGTGCCCGGCACAAGTACCGGTAGAATAAACGCCCTTGCCAGAAAGGCGGCCATCTGGTCTCTGAGAACATTGTTCGTGGGACAGTAGAGTCCTACATTACACCCCTGCGTAATGTTCAGCTCTGAGAGCCTCTTGATGTATCTACAGAAGTTACTCCCGGCAGGGACATCTAAAAACGGATCAGTCGCCCCGCAGTAGTCCATGGCAGGCTCTCCCTCCACGGCCCTCACTAAGAATGCCGCCATCTGCTCCCGGGTTACGTTGTTCGCAGGACAGTAGAACCCCACATTACACCCCTGCGTGATGTTCAGTTGAGATAGCCTCTTGATGTATTTACAGAAGTTACTTTCTACCGGAACATCCCCAAACGGGGAGCCGTCTAAACAGTAATTTGGATCGGGCTCTCCTTCGACAGCCCTTACGATGAAGGCGGCCATCTGCTCCCGGGTCACAGGGTTGGTTGGACAGTATTGCAGGGTAGGGATGAGCAGACATCCCATGGTGACCCCGCCGTAGTAGATCGTATGGATGAAATCCTCTGCCCAGTAGTCTTCCAGACAGTCGCTGAAGACAGGCTCTAAGGTTCCGGTTCCGCTCAGAGTGACTATCACTGTAGCCGTATCTGGATCATTGGAGGGGATGGAAAGCTCCGATCCTTTTTGCCCTTCTGTCATGGGGAGGAATCGGGTCTCAATGGTGCAGGTTCCAGTGGGAATAATTGCCTGGCCAGAGCAGGTATCTATGCCCTTGGAGAATTCACCGGCGGGATTGATGTGGATGGGACTAATCAGGAGATTGGAGGCTCCGGTATTGGTGATGGTGATAGTCTTGATGGCCAGACTTCCCACGTTGATGCTTCCGAAGTCATGAGTCGGAGTATCAATCGAGATGTTGGGCTGGCACAGACCCGATGACACAAAACCAAAGACCAGGCCAAATGCTATAAAGAGAGCGATGTGTTTGGCTATAGTTTTCATCTCAGTCTCCTTTTCATGGTTTTCGTGATTATGTCTTTTTAACCTCACTCCATCCCTTTGTAACCCGTACCACGATATTTTCTTTGGACAGTCCGGCAGCCTATTTGCTATGTTCGAGGGCCTTGACGTAGTAGCTCGTCGCCTCGAAGGGTGAGAGATCAATGGCCTTGCTGCAATTCATAATTACAGAGGCATAATCTTTTTTTGAAAAGGCGTCCGCCCCGGATTTGATATATTTTTTATAAGCCCGGTATTTATCCTCAAATCCATCCCCAGCATGCGCCCTAAAAACCCCGGCCATGGCAGGGATCAAGAGTATTAAAAGAATTGTAGAATATCTGCGGAAAGCTCCGGGAAAAGGTAGCAAAAGTGGTTCCCCCGATTGGCAAAAACCTACCAATTTTCAAAAGAAATGTCAACAAAATGAATAAACCATCTTGATAGATAATGAAGGTCCCCCACAACATAGCTGCGGGGTACTCTTTTTGAATCTGCAAATTTGTCAAGTTCTTTTCTTGACAAGATAATGGAGGGATTATCATATTTTTATTGATTCAATATGGCTCCCGGAGACAGGAAATGCGGAAATCAAAGAAATTTATTTTGATTATGACTTTGTCGGCAGCAGCCGGATTCTTTTCTCCGGATGCTTTCGCTTCAAAAGAGCTTTTCTTTCTGGGGCACGGAAGTCGCCTTCTTCCCGGAGCGACGACCGATCTCTGGGTTCACCGCGATTTTGCCTATCTTGGCACCTTTAACCAGCCCTGCGGCGATGGAACGGGCGACAATGGGTCTGGAATCCGTATCTTCGATGTGAGCGATCCCAGGGTGCCGAGAGAAATAGCTCCCATCCCTTCCCTTCCAGGCAGCCGCATCAACGATATAAAGGTGGGTGATATGAACAGCAGTCAGATTCTCGTCCATTCGAACGAACCCTGCAATGGCGGCCAGGGTGGTTTTGAAATATGGAATGTGGATGACCCTTTGAGGCCCTTCCATCTGGCCCATGTTCAAACTGACGATATCAATTCTTTTATCCGCGAAGAGATGGGAGGCAAGGACATAGGTGTTCATAACCTCTTCCTTTTTCAGCAGGGCAACAGGGATTTTGTCGCTTCCGTGGTCGAATCCCTTTTCGGAAACTTCCAGATTTTCGACATCACAGATCCAAGGAATCCTTCTCCGGTCGGTTTCTGGGGCGTCGAGGAGCTACGTCTGGCAGAATTAGGACTTTCTCCTGACCTCGTAGTAAATCTCCGGGACCCAGAATTGATTGCGGACCTTCAGGGGTTTCTGGAGAGCGGCTTTGGGCAATTTCCCAGGCGCTTTTTGCACGACATCACCATCAGCCAAAGAGGCGATCTTGCCTACTTGAGCTACTGGGATGCAGGCGTGGTGCTCCTCGATATCCGCGACCCTTCCAATCCGGTCTTTCTTTCTGCTGCCGTGGATCCCGGGTCGGATGGGGAGGTGAACAGCCATGCCGCATGGCCCAATGAAGACGGGAGCATTGTGGTTGAGACAAGCGAGGATTTCGACGCCTTTACGACGACCGGCTTGCCTGAGAAGTGGGGCGGGGTAAGGATCTGGGACTTCCGGGACCCGTTGCAGCCGATTCTATTGTCAACCTTCGAGACCTTTTGCAGCGCCAATCCCGGAGATACA
Organism: Deltaproteobacteria bacterium RBG_16_49_23; assembly: GCA_001798855.1. Taxonomy (GTDB): domain Bacteria; phylum Desulfobacterota; class BSN033; order BSN033; family UBA1163; genus RBG-16-49-23. The sequence goes on from MGQQ01000166.1 coordinate 15,810, forward strand.
TCCTGCGACCCGCGCGGGGTCTATAGTGTCCACAACGTCATGGTCAAAGGCACGCTGGCATTCCTATCCTGGTATGGCAACGGGGTCCTTGTGCTCGATATCTCCGATCCCCGCAACCCTTTTGAGGTCGCTCGCTTCAACCCTGTTGGTCCGGATTTCGAAGCTTCGAACGGAGGCATCCAGGACGTCTGGGGGATTTTCTTCGACAAAGGACGGGGCTTTGCATCAGACCGGAATGGAGGTCTCTACATATTCAACCTGAAAGGATCTCAATAAACCTTCGTCCGTAAGCTCCGGCTTGTCCGGGTGAGCGAGGAAGGGATTATGAAACTAACGATATATTTTCCACTGTTATCGACACTCCGCCGATGGCGGCGTCAGGAACGGTGGACACGGGAGCAGCTTCAGGAACGCCAGACGGAGGCGCTCCGGCGATTGCGCGAGTATGCCTATGCCCATTCTCCCTTTTATCGGCGGTTTCACCGGGGGCTCGAAGGACGCCCGCTTCATGAACTCCCGGTGCTGACGAAAGCGACGATGATGGAGAATTTCGACGGCCTTGTGACCGACCGCGCCATTCATCTCACGGACGTCGAGAGCCATCTGACCACCCTCAGCGGGAACGAGCGCTTTCTCGGCCGGTATTGGGTCAACGGCACAAGCGGCAGCACCGGCCGCCGCGGGCTTTTTCTATTCAATCATTCCGAGTGGGTCACGGTCCTTGCCTCCTTCATCCGCGCCTATGAATGGTTGGAAGGCCCATCGAGCCTGCCCCCGCGGAAATCGATTGTGGCCATTGTTTCACCGACACCCTGGCACATGTCCCGGCGCGCAGGTGTCACTCTCGAAACCCGGTGGGCGCCGGCATACCGTCTCTTTGCAAGCGACCCTCTCGAGACGATGGTCCTGCGCCTCAACGTCTGGCAGCCGCAGATACTGGGAGCCTATCCTTCCATCGCGCGCATGCTGGCAAATGAACAACTCGCGGGGCGTCTCAGTATTGCCCCGAAATATGTATTTACCGGGGCAGAGGTGCTGACCGTAGACACACGCCGTCACATCGAGGCGGCCTGGGGCGAAGGAAGAGTCTTCGATGTCTATGGAGCGACTGAGGGAGGTGTGATTGCTGCGGAGTGCGTGCATCACTCCGGCCTGCACCTCTTCGAAGACCAGGTCATCTTCGAGGTCGTGGACCAGGACAACCGTCCTGTGCCGCCCGGCAAGTACGGTGAAAAGCTGCTCATCACCGTTCTTTTCAACCGCACTCAGCCTCTGATCCGCTATGAACTGAGCGACAGCGTGCGTTTATCAGACCGGCAATGTTCCTGCGGCCGGACTTTTGCCCTGATCACCAACGTTCAGGGCCGGATGGAAGATATTCTCCGTTTCCCTGCCGCGGCCGGAGGTGAAGTGGTGATCAATCCGGTCATCTTCGATCAAATCATGGACAGGGTGCCAGCCGGCGAATGGCAGGTGGTGCAGGAGACGGATGGAGTGAGAATCCTGTTGAGCGGAACTCCGGAGTCCTTCTCAGACGAACGGCTGGAGGATGATCTGCGCCGGGCCCTGATGGCCGAAGGAGTGCTCGTGCCGCCCATCCGTGTCCATCGAGTGCCAGCCATTCCCCGGAGCGTCACTGGCAAAGCGCCTCTCATAAAGTCAAATCTTCCTCACAAATCACCGGCGCCGGATGCACTATCATCCTGACCCGTACAGGCCGTCACCCCTAAACCTTCACTACGGTTATAGTCCTGCAAGGAATTCTTTCCAGTGATTCGCCAGCAGTGTCTCCGTCGTTGAATTCCCATAGGCCCTAATAATCATGGCCGCCCTCTCCATCTCTTTCGGGTCAGAAGCTTCCACAATATCGACCACATCGAAACGTCCGAGGGTGACATAGCTGTCCTTCTATTTTACGTTCGGGCACTCCTCTTTGATTTTTTTTGAAACCTGATCGGCCAATTCAAGAAAATGTTTTGGATGGTCGAAGGCTTCCGGTGAAAAACGGCTGAGTATAATATAAGTATTCATGTTCGCTCCCTCCTCAAGAAGTTAGGCTGCTTTACTCAATCGATTGACGCTACTCCGCAATCTTTACGCAATTGAGGCTTCCGAAATTGTTTGGGACACAGCCAGAACAAGAACGGTCATTTTCCCAATTCCCGTCCCTCAGAAAGCGATATTCGTATCTTCCGGGCAACAATGGAAGGATCAATTTCCACTTCCCGCTCTTATCCTTTTTCAAAGGGTTCGCCTTTTTGTCCCAATTATTGAACTCTCCAGCCACGAACACTTCATGCGCCTCCGGGGCTGAATATTCAAACTGAACCTTTTTGGGTTGGGCCTTTTTTTCTACCGCCATTCTCTTTCCGGCCATATATCCACCTCCTTACCCGTTTTTTGAGCTCCTCAGGGAAATTCTATCCTGGCCAGATCCATACTAATGATACTGATAACTGCCTCCGTACGTAAATAGGGTGAAGTCTTTACTTCCTATCACAAAAGATTGTATTTTTGATCGGTTTTCTCCTTCATGGCAGATGTCCTGCCGTGTTAAAATTAAGAATGGGGTAATCATGAATGAAAATTTACAAAAGCGTCCAATATGCTTAAAGGCTCTCAGCGAGATGTATGTCTATGAAAGGAGGGGGCCATGCCAGTAAAAAAGCTGAAAGATTTTTTGGACAGGGAAAATGTTAAGTATGTAAGCATCTATCATTCCATAGCTTATACGGCCCAGGAGATTGCGGCATCGGTTCACGTTAAAGGAAAGGAGATGGCTAAGACCGTGATGGTTAAACTCGACGGCAAACTGGCCATGGCGGTTTTACCTGCTTCCCATCAGGTCAATTTTGAGCATCTAAAAAAAACCTCGGAAGCAAAGGAGGCAATGCTGGCCACGGAAAAAGAGTTTAAAGACCTCTTTCCGGACTGTGATATCGGCGCCATGCCGCCCTTCGGTAACCTTTACGGAATGGATGTCTTTGTTTCGCAAGTCTTAACCGAAGACAAAGAAATCGCATTTAATGCAGGCTCTCATTACGAGCTGATCAAACTCGCCTATAAGGACTTTGAGAAACTGGTCAGGCCTAAGATTGCCGGCTTTTCCGTAAAGATGTAATAAGTATCCTTGCGACATTTTTGCTCCAACGGCAGTCAGGAGGCCATTGGAGTGGGCAAAATTCCACAATTCCTTCAGGAGATACGAGTCTCCCGACAGCCCGTGATTCTGGAGCATCATATCCCGATATTCGATAGGAAAGTGCAGATGGAATTAACAACCCCGACGAGCTTAGGATGAGAACTCTCAAACTCCTCTACAGAGGTGGAAAGCCCCTGCAACGATAGTTTCAGAAGTTGTGGATTCTTCTCTTCGCGCATTGCTTCGTGAATCGAAACTTCGGTAAAACCGGTAATACTCCGGGTTTGCTCGACATGAGTCTTTGAAAGGTCGGAAATCTCGATCTTCAAAGTAGAAAGCAAATCCAGTAATTCCTTCTTTTTCTCATCGTTCAAGGACTCGGCCTTCCCGATCCTCGCTTCGATTTGGGTAATCGTCTCCTGAATCATACGATCCACCTCCCTTACTGATCTTCATGCCCGCCTGTTTAATAATAAATAATTCATCCTTCTATTTTCAATGAATCAAGCCCGGCAGATGATCTGAAAGGCCTTTTGGAAATTGACCGTTCGACGGCACTAAGCCCTCATCCGATTTCGCACCCGCAAATTCTACGAGGCGAGTCCCGCCCTTCCCATGATCGCGTTCACCCTGTCATTTCCTCTTGAGTAACTTCTTCAATTCATCCGCACTCCGGGTGTTTAAAACGTCTTCTTTCTCAACCCACCCCCTGCGGGCCTGCCAGACCCCGAACCGCATCAGGTCATAATCGTTGACGCTGTGAGCATCGGTTGAGATGACCAGCTTGACTCCCGTGTCCCTGGCCAGCCTGCAATGGATATCGGCAAGGTCGAGACGGTCCGGATGGGCGTTGACCTCCATGGCGCATCCCCTCTCCTTTGCCGCTTTGATTAATTCTTCCATATCCACATCGTAAGGCGGCCTCTCATTAATGAGTCGCCCTGAAGGATGGGCAAAGACATTGAAATAAGGGTTGTCCATGGCCCGGATGATCCGCTCCATCTGCTTCTTCATGGGAAGGTTGAACTTGGAATGGACCGAGCAGACCGTCAGATCGAGCTCCTTAAGGATGCTGTCGGGCAGATCGAGGGACCCATCCTCCAGGATATCGACTTCGATCGATTTCAGGACAGAGAAGCCCTTCAACTTTCCGTTTAAGCGGTCGATCTCTTCGTTTCGTTTGGCCAGCCTCTTGGCATCAAAGCCATGAGTCATGCTGAGACGTTTCGAATGATCCGTGATGGCCACATACTGATAACCGCGGTTCCGGGCAGCCTCTACCATCTGTTCCAGAGTATGGCGGCCATCTGTTTCCTTTGTATGAGCATGAAGATCTCCCCGGATATCTTTTAGGGTGATCAGTTTGGGAAGCTTCCCCTGTTGGGCGGCTTCGATCTCACCCTGATCTTCTCTCAACTCGGGTTCGATGAAAGAAAGGCCCACATGGTCAAATACTTCTTCCTCTCTCTTTCCTGCGATGCGTTTTTTTCCTTTAAAGACCCCGTATTCGTTGATCTTGAGTCCCCCTTTCACTCCAAGGGTGCGAACGGCAATGTTGTGGGCTTTTGAACCGGTAAAATAATGGAGGGCAGCTCCGTAACTGGCCTCGGGAACGACACGAAGGTCCATCTGTATACCGGAACGGAGGACGATGGTAGCTCTTGTTTCACCTTTGGCAACCACCTTTCCTACGTTTCCATATTCCACAAAAGCATCCATCACTTTCGACCCTTTTTTACAGGTGGCAAGGATATCGAGATCGGCGACGGTCTCTTTTTTACGCCGAAAACTTCCCGCCACAATCACTTCACTGACGCCCTCCACTCTCTTGAGGTAGTTTACAACGCCATTGGCCACCTCCTCGGCCACATTCAATTTGATTCGCTCTTCCTTCTTCTCACGGCCCAACTCTGCGAGGATTGCTTTTTCCGTCTTCTCCCCGAAGCCCTTCAGGTTTTTGATCTCTCCTGCTTCAGCAGATTTTTTGAGGTCTTCCAGGCTGGTGATGTTCAGCCGGTCGTAGAGGGTCTTGACCCGCTTCGGTCCTAATCCGGGGATCTTCATCAGTCTGATCAACTGAGGCGGGATCCGGTCTTCGAGGTCTTGCAGCTGCGAGAGATTTCCTGTCCTCACAATCTCCTCGATCTTCCCGGCAAGATCCTTGCCGATCCCGGGAAGTTCGGTGAAATCTTTAGCCTGCTCCACCATTGCGGCAACACTTTGTGACAGACTCCCCACGGTTCGGGCCGCGTTTCGGTAGGCACGCACCCTGAATGGGTTCTCATCCAGGATCTCCAAAAGATCGGCCACTTTATTGAAAATCTCTGCAACGTCTGAATTATGCACTAGCATCGTTCAACACTGTCTTTCGCAAGGCGGGAAACTTATGAGCGATTCGCATCCCTTCACTTTTTACCATCCTATTATATTCTATATTTAATACGAAACAAAGATATTTGAAATTTCTGCCTATTGCGAAAAATCTTATGGTGTGCTATAAATAATTGAAAGAAAATAAATTCGAAACCCGCCAATCTTATCAGAAAGGCTAAAAAGAATAAAATCTTTTTAGGAGACTGATGGGGGACCAAAGAGAAAAGCTCTTTGTGAAAAAGGCGGGCTTCGAAAGAAAAGGAAGCCAACCCATAGGTTGGCTTTTTATTTTTGGGCAGTTTTTAAAAGTAACCTCTCTCCCCTTTCTATGAGTCCTTGCCTATCGGCACACAGATGTCTATATTTTAATTGGAAGAACTAAATTCTATGGAAGGGGGCGGACGAGATGGCAAAAGATCTAATTTGCGGTGCATTTGTTGATGAGAAGAAAGCAGGGGCAATTTATGATTTCCAGGGGAATATTTATTATTTTTGCTCATCAGAATGCAAAGATAAATTTGCCGGGGCCACATTGGCAGGAATAAATTCATGAATCATCCCTTTATGCCTCCGGCATCTAAGTAATGACATTTCCTTTTAATGGTAAAAAGGGGATAAAATCTATTCCCTTATCTAATTTAGCGCCTCCCGATACTTCCATTAATTTCCTATGCGCGTTCTATAGACTTCCCTCCCAATGAATCAAAACCTTTGGTTTTTTATGGGTTTTTGAACTGTCACACTCATTTGGCGCTTTTTTCAGGTATAATTATTATAGGAAAATAGAATGGTGGAAGGTTTTTCGGATGAACGAAGCTGATTGGGAATCTGCTCAACAATCAAGAGGGAACGACTTGATCACTCTCTTCCTTTGCGGTGACGTCATGACCGGGAGGGGAATCGACCAAATCTTGTCCCACCCGAGTGGTCCCACAATACATGAAGGTTATATGAAGGACGCCAGAAGGTATGTGGAACTTGCCGAGAAGGTGAATGGTCCGATTCCACGCTTAGCCAACCCCGCCTATATCTGGGGAGACGCCCTTGATGAGTTGGAAAGGGTGGCGCCCGACCTCAGAATCATCAACCTGGAAACAAGCGTCACCAGAAGCGATGATTACTGGAAAGGGAAAGAGATCCATTACAGAATGCATCCGGAGAACATCGATTCTATTACCTCAGCCAAGATCGACGTCTGCACTCTTGCGAATAACCATGTCCTTGACTGGGGTTACGCCGGACTCAGAGAGACCCTTGAAACGTTACGAAAAACAAAAATAAGGAGCGTCGGAGCAGGAATGAACCTTAAGGAGGCAATATCCCCTGCCGTAGTGGAAATCAATGGAAGAGGCAGAGTCATCGTCTTTGCCTTCGGGTCGCCGACAAGCGGTGTTCCGTTAAACTGGGCAGCTACCGAAAAAAGACCCGGAGTCAATCTGATCAAAACATTTTCCGATGAAACGATTAAACTCATCCGCAAAGGAGTGCAAGAGGTTAAGCAAGACGGTGATATTATCGCTGTTTCGATTCACTGGGGCGGAAACTGGGGGTATCATGTTCCTCAGGAGGAAATTGATTTCGCTCATCAATTAATCGACACGGCAGGGGTCCATATTGTGCATGGACATTCCTCGCATCATGTTAAAGGATTTGAGGTCTATCATGACAGGCTCATCCTTTACG
>MGQQ01000167.1 GCA_001798855.1 Deltaproteobacteria bacterium RBG_16_49_23
ATTCGTTTTATCTTCTCCTTGCTGATCCTGAGATAGTCCCTGTCTTTTGAGAAGACTTCGATCGTCATGGTCTCGTTATAGGAGGTTTCCTTAAGGGCTTTTATGATCCTTTCAAAATCGATGATACCGGCCCCTATGGGAAGGTGATTATCCTCCTTGCCAAAATTGTCATTAGCGTGGATATGACCGATGCGGTAACCATAACGCCGAATAAATTCGATGGCCCTGTTTCTATCGCCCCCAAGGTTGGCATGTCCTATGTCGAGGGCAAGGCGGATTTCAGTGAAGATCTCAAAGACCTCCTCGAATTCTTGGGGCTGGGTGAGAAAGTGGGCCTGAGGGAACATATTCTCAATACAGAGGGTCATGCCGAGGCTGTTTGCCTTCTTCAGAATGGTCTCGATCGACTCCAGGCCGTATCCCTTAGCCTTATCGATGACGAACTTACCCATTCCAGTGATGTAACCCGGGTGAAGGACAAGCTTTTCAATTCCCAGTTCTGCTGAGGCTTCAAGGGCCTTAAAGTTCTCCTGGAGAGAGGCATTCCTCAGGCTATCATAGAGGTCTGATGTCCAGACAAATGTTGGAAGGTGTCCGGTGATTCCCATCTTATAACGATTGAGCAGATTCAGGATCGATTTTTTTTGAGCAAGGACCTTCTGAGGAGCCGCTTCAGGTGGGTCCATGGTCAGCTCCACATAATCGAAGCCCAGTTCCCCGATCTCTTCAATCTCCTTGAGAAGAGGCTTGATTGGAAAATTCATAGCACCATATTTCATTTTCTACTCCGCCATGCACCACGCAGGGTGCATGGCAGCCCTGAATCTCGCATGGTTCAGGGCGAACTCCGAACTTTTATCTGAGCTTCTCTCACCCAGATTCTTATCTTCCCTTTGCGGGGGATCGGCCTACCCGGAAAATTTTGGATCATCTTTTCATAAAGCATGTCAGGGTCTTGTTCTGCAAGGACCGAAATGGAATGGATGTCCACTCCCCCTAATAAAAGGAGGTTTTCAACACCCATTCCTTTTACATCAACCAATTGAGCCTTTTCCACCCACTGGATCAGTTTCTCTTTCGGAATGAGAAGGCGGAGGGCAAGCTCATCCCTCTCCTTTTTTTCTCTTGTTTTCGAGATAAGGTCATCAAGGTTGGCAATTCCCACTCTTGGGAGTTCTTTTTGATATTCCGGTTCGATCCAGTAGGCGTCCTGGAGGCGGAGGTAATAGGAGTCAACTGTTTTGAGGTCGATCGCTTTGAAAATGAGTATGGAGAAGGCAACGATCAGGATCGATGTTAGGGCTGTTATCAGCGGTCTTGTCTTCTTTTCAGGATTGAGTTGATAAGTGGATTTCTCCCATCCCTTTCCGTATCTAAAGAGGGAGATGAGGTTATACATGACATAAGCCTGGACTGCAAATGGCGGAAAGCCGAGAAAGCCAAGAAGGGGCATTTCAAATACCTTCATCTCCTCGAAGAAAGGAACCGTATAAACCCATCTTGAACGAGCCCAGAAATTCCAGAACTCCCAGAGAAAGCCGCACACCAAACCCGCACAAAGCAGAAGATAGATCTTCCGTGGATTCCCTTCTTCAATATCCCTCAAAAGGGATCGGGCGCCATAACAATAATTGAAAGGCTCCAGGAGAAAGATGAATCCGACCCAGACGAGGGGGGAAAAGTAATGAGGAATGAGGACTGAGGAGAGCAAGCAGAAAACGCCCAATACAGTAAGGACAGCATGGCCACCCTGCGAAATGACCGTTTTTTTAATCGACGAATTTTTAAACAGGCCAAGGGTTTCCAGGAATTCCATAGTTTCGAATATTCCGGGGAGGACCGTTCCATAGGCGATACCGTAACCTAACCACCTCTCCGCTGTGGAATGAGGGAGGTAGATGTAATACCAGTTCTCCAGGGCCAGGTTGGCGGCTTCAAAGACCAGCCAGATGAAAACAGACCAGGGAATCATGAGAAAAAACTCTTTTTTTCGGTTGATGAGGAGGGAATTTCCTTTCAATCGATAGATGATTGCATCCAGAGTGAGGATATAGGACCACCAGGCAAAACAGTAGAACCAGCCATAGAAAGGCTCCACCTTCTTAAAGAGAAAGATTTCGGAAATGAAAAGGAGAAAGATTCCGATCATCCCATGGATGGGAAAGGCCTTTTTCATTAGGAGATAATTTAGCATATTCATACCCATCAAACAAATGGGAAAATCACTTAAAAAATTCTTCTGGGTCTTCGTGAAAGTGAGTGGGTAAAAACCTCATAAAGATATGGCTATCATCCTTATGATCCCCCTTTGCTAAACTGATCGTGTCCCATAAGTCGGATGCTGGACACAAGGATCGAACGTACGACTGGTGCAATTGAGGCTTTGGCATACCCCACCCCCACCCCTGCCTGCGCCGAGGCTTCGGCAGGCAGGCCGACCCTCCCCATGAAGGGGAGGGTAATCGTTATAGTCCTCCTCCTGAAAGGGAAAGTAATCCCTACGTTCCTCCCCCTTCAAGGGGGAGGTCAGGAGGGGGATGGGGAATCTATCGGAGCGCCCCTTGTGTCCAGCGCCCCCATTTATGGGTAAGGATCAGTTTGGCAAAGGGGGATGAAGGGGGATTTTCAGAACAAATGCTTCCTTATGATAAACAGTTGAAATCATTTTCGCAGCATCTAAGAAAAAATATGACAGGGATGTTTTTGAGAATATTGGCGGGGTCATGAGGGGATATGGAGTTGCTTATGATTTATAAAATCTCCCCTCACCCCTCTTTCGCAAAGAGGGGGAAAGAGAATGAGAACTTTGCTAAAGAAGGGAGAGAAAAGGCAGAAATGCTCCATTCGCTTATGCGAAGAACCATTCTTCTTATTGACAGGGGAAATTAGAAAAAATATATTCTTATCTATCATGAATAAAAAGCTGTTCCTTGGTCCAATTTTTATTGCTCTCATTCTTTGTTTTTTGTCTTCTTGCGACCGGCCCAAAAAATCAGGCATGGATTTCGATCAAATAGATACATCCCATGATCCTGTACAACAATCCTCCCCATCCAGTGACCCCATCCTCATTGAAACAAAAGAGGGTCACTTCACACTCACCCCTGTTGCGGAGTATAGATTGTCTGGCATGGTGGTCAGCAAAGAAACCTATTCGGATGATTGGAACGCTAAGGTATCGCCGATCGATTTAGCCATTGTCTGGGGAAACCTGACAGAGCCTGAATATGACCGATATATGACCTATGACCAAGATAGCCGGTGGTATTCTTATAATTATAAGCCAAACAGTCCTTTTGATCATTCTTATGTGATCTCTCATTCCTCTAATAATCATATTATCCCCGGAAACAAGAATATCGAGATGGCTGTCAGGACCGTTAAAAAGAAGGATAAAATTGTGTTGGAAGGGTTTTTGGTGAATTTGAAAGGAATCTATGAGGGGAGGACAGTCGTCTGGAACACAAGTTTGACGAGGGCGGACACAGGCGACGGGTCCTGTGAGCTTTTTTATGTCACGAAGGTTAGAATTGATACGGATGTCTATGAATAATGTCTAGTGAAGTGTCTCTAACACTTCCTTACATACCCCGTTCGCCCTGAGCTTGTCGAAGGGTGAACTATATCGAGGGGTTCCGTTCATGGCTCGATCCCGCGCTTCGCGGGACTCACCATGAACGGATTTTAAAGCGATTATTGGGACACTACACTAGAGAGACTCTGTTGATAAGAAAGGAGAGGGGGCGATGCGCTTAACTTATACCCGGAAAAGAGAATGGGAGAGTGCGGCCCAGCGTTCTGTAGCGATGGGGAGACAGGGCATGGTGGCGGCGAGTCAGCCCCTTGCAACCCTATCCGGTTATAAAATTCTCCAAAAAGGCGGGAACGCTATCGATGCAGCCGTGGCTATGGTCAGCACCTTGAGCGTGGTAGAGCCCTATAGTGTCGGATTGGGCGGTGATGCCTTTGCACTGATCTATCTGGCAAAGGAGAAAAGACTGATCGGAATGAATGGCAGCGGCCGGGCACCTTATCAGGCAACACCGGCAGAATTTAAAAGGAGGGGATTTGATGAGATTCCCGAGAGAGGTATTCTAACAGTCACCGTCCCGGGAGCCCTCCATGCCTGGGCACAGGCTCTGGAACGGTTCGGGACAATGAGGCTTGCGGATGTATTTGAGGACGCCATTCATCATGCCGAAAATGGATTTCCTGTGACAGAGATTATTGCAGGAGAGTGGCAGGAGATGGAAAGGGTTCTCCACACTTCAGAAACCATTTCTAAAACTTATCTCATGAATGGCAAGGCCCCCCACCCGGGACAGATTTTTGTGAACAGGGACCTTGGAAACGCGTACAAAAAAATAGTGGGGGAAGGAATAGGGGCTTTTTATGAAGGTGAGATATGTGATGCAATCGTAAAGACGTCGATTCGTCATGGAGGGCTTCTCGATCATCGGGATTTTAAAGAACACACAACGACCTGGGTAGAGCCCATCTCCACGGACTACCGGGGTTATACGATATATGAACTGCCTCCAAACGGGCAGGGGCTGGCCGCCCTTGAAATGCTCAACATTCTGGAGGGATACGAAATCGGAGGATATATGCCCAATCATGCGGAGTATCTCCATCTTCTGATCGAAGCCAAAAAAGCCGCCTTCGAAGACAGGAACCGGTTTATCACAGACCCCGAATTTGAGGAGGTTCCTGTCGATCGATTGCTGTCCAAAGACTATGCCGGGGAGATCAGGGCAAGGATTCGTGTTGAAAAAGCTTCCGCGCCACCTTCCCTCCCGACAAACGGAAAAAGCTCCGAGACGGTTTATCTGACTGCAGTGGACAAAGACAGGAATGCCGTTTCCTTTATCAGCAGTCTCTTCATGGGCTTCGGATCGGGGGTTGTTGTCGATGGAACGGGCATCGCCTTGCAAAACCGGGGGAAATCATTTTCCTTGAACCCAAAACACCGGAACAGGGTTGAGCCTCATAAACGGCCCATGCATACCATCATCCCGGGAATGGTCTTCAAGGATGGAGAGTTTTTCATGAGCTTCGGGGTGATGGGCGGTGATATGCAGCCGCAGGGCCATGTCCAGTTTCTAATCAACCTGATCGATTTCGGGATGAACCTTCAGGAAGCGGTGGATTCTCCACGGATCAGGCACTTCAAGGACATGGAGGTCTATCTGGAGAATGGCATTCCCGAGGAAACTGCAGCTATTCTTTCGAAAAAAGGCCATCACATCATCAGAGAATTATCGCCGGTCAATGAAGTAGGCGGAGGGCAGGCCATCTATTTTGACCATAATCAGAACGTTCTCCTGGGAGCTTCCGACCGGAGAAAGGATGGTTGTGCAATCGGATACTAAACCCCGTTGTTGCATAAAGATGCGGTTGAATCAACTGCATACCCCCATCAAAAGGCTGTTTCTACCCTTTTGAGGATAACTTCCAAAGGTCACTCTTGGATTGATCCAGGTGACGACATTGATTTGACAGCCATCCCTCTCTGGGTAAGGGTTGGGTAAATCCGTGCGCCGAATTTAATGCAACAACGGGGTAAACCTATCCTCCGAGGTAAAGGCGTTTCACTTCTTCATTATTTAATAGTCTCTCTCCAGTATCCTCCAGCCGGTTTATTCCTAAATCTAAGACATAGGCCCGATGCGCTGATTTAAGGGCCTTCCTTGCATTCTGCTCAACAATGACGAATGTCACCCCAGCATGATTGATTGCATTGATCCTTTCGTAGATCTCTTCAATGACTTTGGGGGCCAAGCCGAGAGAGGGTTCATCTAAAAGCATGAGTTTGGGTTGGACCATGGAAGCCCTTGCCAGAGCAAGAACCTGCCTTTCCCCTCCTGACAAAGACCCTGCTTTCATCTTCATTCTTTTTTCCAAGACAGGATACCTCTGGAAAATATCCTGAAGGGCTTTTTCAATTACTCTGGAATCATGAAGCGGCGTCCCTCCCATCTCTAAATTCTCCCTCACGGTGAGAGAGGGGAAAATATTTTTCCCTTGAGGAATATACGCGATACCCATTCCTACTTTCTCTTCAGGTTCTTTTAGAGAAATGTCTCTCCCAGAAAAAAGAACGACCCCTCTCTTAGGTTTAATCAGACCGAAAATGGTTTTGAGTAGGGTAGACTTCCCCGAACCATTTGGCCCGATGATACAGACGATCTCTCCTGAGTCTGCCTGGATTGAGACTCCATGCAGGACTTCGATCTTTCCATAACCCGAATAGACGTTTTGGACTTCTAAGATGGATGTCATATACAAAGTTCGGAGTTCGGAGTTATGAGTTCGGAGTTTGAAGTCTAAGACTAAAGACTCCGAACTAAATTACTCCGAACTAATTTACACTCCCCAATATGCTTCAATCACTCTGGGATCGTTTTGAATCTCCTTGGGCTTTCCTTCTGCTATCTTTTCCCCATTATCCAGCACAAAAACCCAATCACAGAGCTCAATGATCACACCCATGTTGTGCTCAATGATGAAGAAGACCTTCCCAGACTCTTTCATTTTCAAAATCAGCTCCATTATCTTTCGAATCAGGGAAGGGTTGATCCCCGCTGTGGGCTCATCCAAGAGAATCATCTTTGGATCTGCCATAAAAGCCCTTCCCAGCTCAAGTAGTTTCTGTTGTCCGTAAGAAAGATTTTCAGCAAACTGATCTTTCAAATGGGATAAGCCAACTGTTTCGATGAGTCCAAGGGCTTTTTCTCGATATGCCTTCTCCTCATCCCGAATCCTTCTCCTCTTGACCCATAGAGACCAGAGAATTTCCCCTGTCTGGTGCAGCGGTGCGAGAAGCATGTTTTCAAGGACCGTCATTTTTGGAAAGATGCGGGTCAATTGAAATGTCCGGATGATTCCATGCTGCGCCACCTTATAAGGAAGAAGTCCATCGATTCGATTCCCCTTAAAATAGATTTCTCCTTTGTCGGGAGGGATGGAGCCTGTGATGAGGTTGAAAAGGGTCGTCTTTCCTGATCCATTGGGGCCAATCAGTCCTGTAATCACATAGTCCTTCAATCCAAACGAACAATTGGAGACGGCATGGATCCCACCAAAGGATTTGCTGAGCCCTTTAATTTCCAGCATTCGAACCCCTTCCTTTTTCTTTAAGCAAGCCCTCAGGCCGAAAAATCATCAATACGATAAGAAGCCCTCCAAAGATCATCTGTTGGAGAGGGGCAAGGTATCGGGTCCATTCCGCGGGGAGCCGGAGAAATCTGAGAGACTCCTGAAAAAATATAAGGACAAAGGCCCCAAGGACTGGACCCCATTCTGTTCCCTTTCCACCCAGAACGACGATCAGAAGAACGAGAATCGTTTCCAGCAGGGTAAAGTCCCCTGGACTGATAAAGGTGGTGTAATGGCCCCAGAGCGTTCCAGCCAAACCGGCAAAGAGTGAACCGATGACGAAGGATTTGATCCTGAAAAAGAAAACATTTTTACCTAAGGCTTCAGCCGCCACTTCATCTTCTCGAATCGCCCTGAGCACTCGACCAAAGGGGCTTCTTAAGATGATTCTTAGAATGAGAAAGGTGAGGGCGGCAAATCCTAATGTGAGTAAGAGATATTGGGAAAGGGTGGCGAATCGGTAAGAAAAGAGAATGGGTTTTGGAATTCCCGGTAAACCCATCGGCCCCTTGGTAAACCAGACCTCGTTCTGGAAGACCATTCGGATGATTTCACCAAAGCCGAGTGTGACGATCCCAAAATAGTCGCCCCGGAGTCTGAGGCTGGGGATGCTGAGAAGAAAACCCCAAAGGCCTGCCATGGCAAGGGCGATGAGAAGGCTCAATTCGAATGGAACTTGTTGGAGAGACAGTAGGGCAGAAGTATAAGCGCTGATTCCGAAGAAGGCTACGTGGCCAAAATTGAAGAGGCCCGTATATCCCACCTCAAGATTAAGACTCATGGCAAAGATGATATAAATGATAATCATCACACAGAGATGAAGAAAAAGATCCATGGATTACTCCTGCCTTCCCAGGAGAGCCGAAGGTCGAATGAGCAACATTAAAACCATAATCCCAAAGGCAATTGCATCCTTATAGCCTGGAGAAATAACAAGAACACCAAGATTTTCTGCCAAACCAATGACAATACCCCCCAAAAGAGCTCCCCAGATATTGCCGACACCTCCAAGAAGCGTTGCGGCAAAGGCCTTCACCAGGTTGATCAGCCCCATTCCGGGTTGAAGGTTGGTATCGAGAGCTAAGAGAATACCACCCACTCCGGCCAGGACAGAGGCAATGACCCAGGCGAATTGAATGGCGTGTTTCGAATCGATCCCCATCACGCGAGCTAATTCCAGATTGTCTGAGACGGCGCGCATCGACTTCCCCAACCTTGTTCTGTGGAAGAGAAGATAGACAAAGACGATACAAACAATAGAAGTAAGGATGATGGCCACCTGGTTGAGCGTGATGCTGATCCCTAAAATTCTCAGCCCTCTCTTGATTTCAAAACCATAGGTTCTGAGCTCTGCACCCCATAAGAACTGTGCTCCATTCCTCAAGAGGAAGGAAAGGCCCAATGCAGCAATGAGGAGTGTTAAACGATTCGCTGTGCGAAGAGGTTTAAAGACAAAGCGATCCATTCCGATCCCAAGAAGGATCGTCAACAAGAGAGCAGGAATGAGAGCTATAGGGAGAGGAAATCCAAAGGGTTTTCCCATCAGAAAGTAAAGAAAGTAAGCCCCCCACATGATCAATTCACCATGGGCAAAGTTGACAAAGTTGAGCACTCCATAGATCAGCGTCAACCCCATGGCGAACAGGGCGTAGATGCAGCCGGCAAGAATGCCATTCAGAATGGATTGGAAGAGGAAGTCCATAAGTTAAAAATGACAAATGTTAAAATTCAAATGTCGAAGCTTAAAGCTAAAATTCAAAACCCTTATAAAAAATTAGGTTCTGAGGGATAATATCCCTCAGAACCTATCTGTGGAATCAAAACATCTTGGCCCTATTTTTTATAATCAACAATCAGCCCGTCTTTGACCGTCCAGACACCGTATTCGCTTCCCACCCCGCGGTCCTGATCAAAGGTCTTGTCTCCGGTAACCCCCCGATACCCTTTGGCCACTTCGAAAAGGGCTTTCTGAATCCCTCCAGAAGTATACCCACCTTTTTCAATCGCCTTGGCCGTAATGTAAACCATGTCATAATTATATTCGCCAAAGATGGGAACCTTATCATCACCATACTTCTTCTTCCAGGCAGCCCTGAAGGCATTGTACTCCTTTGTCTCCTGAGAAAAAACAGGATAGGTTCCTATGATTCCCTCAACAGCCTTCCCAGCCAGTTCAACCAGCTTGGGCGCCTTTGCGGCAGAACCGCAGATCCATTGGGTCTTGATTCCCATTTCGTAGGTCTGTTTGAACATGACAGCCCCTGATGTAATATAGGTTAGATTGACAACGGCCTTGGGATTTCCTTTTGTCGCCCTGATCAGTTCGGTTCGATAGTCGGTCTTTCCATCGTCATAAGGGATTTCATCCGTCACCTTTCCACCTGCCTTCTTGAAATTTTCGACAAAGACATTCTTCAGGCCGAGTCCCCAATCGTTATTTACATACATGATGGGGACCTCCATATATTTCAGGCTGACGCAGAGGTCGGATATCCCTTTTCCTTGAAGGACGTCTGAGGGGAAGACCCGGAAAATATATTCTCCAGCCTTTGTGAGGGCTGGGGCAGCGCCTTGTGCCGAAAGCATGACCACTTTGCTCTCTTGTGCCACCGGAGCCGCAGCCATGAAATTTGAACTTCCTGCCGGGCCGAAGAGGATAGGAACTTTATCCACCGCAACCAATTTTCGGACGGCGGTCACACAATCCTTGGGTGTGCTTTTGTTGTCTTCGTAAACAATTTCGATCTTTTTTCCTTTTATCCCTCCGGCGGTATTGATCTCTTCGACGGCAAGATCGACCGCCTTTTTAAATCCTTCACCATAGACCGCGATAGCTCCGGAGAGGGCAAAGGCCGCTCCGATTTTATAGGTGTCTTGAGCGCTGGCCGAAGGATTAATGAAGATGAGTATACCCAGACTGATGAGAATGAGATGAACGATCCTTTTCATTGTCTCAAACCTCCTTCAACATGGAATAGGGCTATTTTTATAAAATGAATGGGGTTGTGTCAATAGAGAATTTAAAATCATTTATTGATCAAGAAATCTTTAACTCTTTTCCAATACTCCATTTTTTGCTCCGAAGTTAACCTTCATTTTTTCTCCTCTCCTCAGCGGAATTCCCTCTTTAATCAGTTAACAAAAAACCATGCCGATTTTGAATATCGTCCTTTTTTTGGAGATCATTTTAATTGGATATGTTATTCATAAGTTCTTAATAAGAGAGGAATGTATTTTAGAGGGGAATTCGCTTTTCTGTCCTTTTGGATCTTCAACTCCGCAGGAACTGGTTTCTAAAAATCAATTTTTGGATCTCGGTCGCTCCTTCGTAGATCCTTAAGGAACGGACTTCTCGTTAAAACCGCTCCGCAGGATTTCCCTTGGTCACGCCAAGACCTCCAAAGATTTGAACAGCCTGGTCGATGACCCTTTGGGCAATTTTCTCAGGAAAGATGTGATTGTGGAAATCTAAGATCATGAATATGGAATGATGGATCGGGCCGTCGTATTCCTTGTTGGTCAAGATGCCAGTGGAGTTACAGGATCGGTCGTCACTGATGAAGAAATCTGTGGGTGGCACGGTTTGCTTTAAAAGTGATGGACGATGAGGGATCCGAAAGAAACATTGTGAGCCGCACAGGATGGGTAACACTTGCCCCGAAGGAGGAAAGAAAGCTTTCCTCGAAGGGTTTCATCTTCTGATAACGTATCGAAGTTTCCAAGCCCCTTCGAAATAATCAAATTTGAATCATTGATCAGATCCCTCACTTCTTTGGAGGCCCTGCCCAAAAAGGTCCCTGGCAAGGGCTCAAGAATTCCATTCTCCATCACCGTTGCCACCTCATTCATCCCAACGGATAGGGCGTCCTCAAATAAGGCATCATTGAGCACAGGAATTGTTCTTGTTATGAAAATTACCTCCAAATTATTGAGCTCTTGGATCATCTCTATGAAAAGCTTGTCGAAGACGATTTCACCACAATTATCACCCAAGTAGATGAGCTTCTTGACCCTCCCCATTTTTTTCTTCAATTCTTCTGCGGAGTGAAGGTCTATCCAAGCCTTATGGAGGATTTCCATGATCTCGTCAGTCGAACTTTCTTTTATATCAACCATAGAATCGATTGAATTTCCCAAGATGGCAAACTTTAACGCTTCAAGGATAGGATCACGGCTCTTTTGAATGATTTCCCTGGCCACTGGGTAGAAGTCCAGAGCTTTTCGATTCTGTTCATCCTTCTTTGCTTTCAAGGGGTCTTCCTTTCCAGAGAATTGAACGATCTTCGACCAGACATCCCTTGTCAACTCGGGAGAGGTGAACGAATAATCTTCCCCTCTAAGTGGCTTCAATTCTAAGATCTCTGTTAAAAATCTTTTAATCCCTTTCTCGTCATTCGTCACCGTCCGTATGACGTCGAGGGACATCTTAAGAACACAAGGAATACATTCAGGCCATATCTTCATAAAAGAACCTTTTCCTGCGGGGCTGGGTCATCCCCTAACCATGCTTTCCCTTTCCCATTCGGCACCCTATCCGATGATTATTCTATTTATATTCATAAAACCCTTTGCCTATTTTCCTTCCAAGCCACCCGGCCGTCACCATCTTTTTTAGCAACAGGGGCGGAGCATATTTCGGGTCCTTCGTCTCCTCATATAAGGTTTCAGCGATCGACAGCTCAGTATCGAGGCCGATGAAGTCGATGACCTCGAGGGGTCCCATCGGATGGTTGACAGCCAGTTTCATCGAGGTATCGATCTCATCCCGAGTGGCAATTCCCGCCTCGAGCATCCGGACAGCTCCTAATAAGAAAGGGGTAAAGAGCCTGGTGACGATAAATCCCCCCACATCGGGGGCAACGACCACTGTTTTCCCCAGCGTCGTCCCCCACTGTTTCACTGCGTCGATCGTCTCCTGACTGGTCATGATCGTCTTGACAAGCTCCAGGAGCTGCATGACAGGGGCAGGGTTGTGAAAATGGATCCCCAATAATCGATCCGGCCTTTTGGTTGCCGCAGCCATATCCGTGACGGATAAACCAGAGGTATTGCTCCCGAGGATGGTCTCCTTTTTGCAAATTCTATCGAGCTGGGCGAAGGCCTTTTTTTTCAACTCCAAATCTTCGGGGACAGCTTCTTCGATGAGATCACAGTCGGCAAGGTCTTCCATTTTCCTACTTGTTTTAATCCGCCCCATAATCGTGTCTTTCTCGATTGGAGGGAGCTTTCCTTTCTCCACCCGACTCGCAAGTCTCTTTTCAATCCCTTTCAGTCCCTTGTCTAACATCTCTTGGATGGAATCGACAGCCATGACCTCATATCCCGCCTGGGCAAATACCTGGATGATTCCTGACCCCATCTGGCCGCATCCCAATACTCCTAATTTTTTAATCTCCATAACCCTCCTCCTTTCGAACTACAGCCATAAATTCTTCCTATGCCTTTCGAATGGAACATAAAAGCGATTTCATATCCGGATAGCCCATAATGGGTTCTCGGCACTCGGTATCCGTCAAAAGATTGGCATTCGCCTCTCTCGGCCACCCGTGGGGAATGAGCACCACACCTTCTGCAACTCTTTCGTCCACACGGGCTTTCATTTGAACGACACCCCTGTTTGTTTCAATGATGATATTGTCTGCCTCTTTGATTTTATATTGCAGAGCCGTCTTCGGCCCTATCTCTGCTTTGGGCTCAGGATTCTTCTTCTTTAAGGAATCGACTTCTCTGAATTGACCGTGGGTATAATAGACGTTTCTGTTTCCTGTGGAGAGGATGAGTGGGTACTTTGTCAATAACTCTGGGGAGTTCAAAGGACTTTTACGAGGTTCGAGATAGGTTGGGAGAGGATCAAAACCAACTTTCTTTAATGCCTCACTGTAGATATCGATCTTTCCGGAGGGAGTGGTAAACTTCACGTCTTTCATCCCGTACTGTTTTTGTTGATAAAAGGCGCCTTCGGGTTTTTCTTCCAAGAGCTGTTTAAAAGTCAATCCCGTTGGCCCCAGTTCGAAGGCCAACAGTTCCTCCTCCGACCTCCAGGGGAATTGATCTCCCATGCCTAATTTTTTTGCAAGTTCTGTAAAAAATTTCCACTCTGACCAGCTTTCATAGAATGGATCAATGGCCTTTTTTCTCAGCATGAGATAAGGCAGGCAATGGCAGACATTATAGGTATAGGCTAATCCCCACTTTTCGAGATGGGAACAGGCGGGAAGGATATAGTGAGCAAGCTCTCCTGTCTCTGTCATAAAGAGATCGTGGACCACCAGTAAATCGAGTTTCTGAAAAGCCGCCCTAAAAGCATTAGAATCCGGCATGGAGAGGATCGGATTCCCCCCAATGACGAAGAAGGCCTTTATCTTTTCGGGGACACTTTCAGGAACACAGGTCACCACTCCATAGGGACTCTTTCTTCCCCATACCTCATAGAAGAGTGGATATTGATCAGCTCCCAAGGGTTCGCCTTCAACGGCCATCCCCACATCACCCAACTTCAACCTTGGGCTGATCGTCCATCCTCCTGGATTATTGATATTGCCTGTGATGATCTGAAGAATAGAGAAGATACGACTATTTTGAGTGCCATTGGCCGTTTGATCCTGTGTATTAGTTCCCTGGTAGATGCCTGCCCCTTTTGATTTTGCAAAAAGGTGAGCCAGCTTTCTTATCTCTTGTGCAGGAACCCAGGTGATCTTCTCTGCCCATTCCGGAGTAAATTTCTGAATATGGGGAACCAATTGATCAAATCCAAGGGTGTACTTCTCGATGAAATCAGCATCGTAGAGCTTTTCATTGATGATCACATGGATCATCGCCAGGGCCATGGCTCCATCGGTGCCCGGTCTGATCCTAAGATACATCTCTGCATGATCAGCCAGCGGAATCCTTTTGG
>MGQQ01000168.1 GCA_001798855.1 Deltaproteobacteria bacterium RBG_16_49_23
GGTCGAAGGTTCTCATGGTGACGATGAATCCCATTCCTTCTTTGGCGATGAGATTCGTCTTGGGAACGAAACAATCCTGAAAGACCAGCTCCCTTGTGGCAGAGGCCCGGATGCCCATCTTGTTCTCTTTCTTCCCAAAGGTGAAACCGCCCATTCCTTTTTCAAGGATGAAGGCGCTCGCCCCCCTCGGTCCCTTCGAACGGTCGGTCATGGCAATGATGGTGTAGGTCTCGGCCTCCCCTCCATTGGTAATCCACTGCTTTGTTCCATTCAAAATATAGCCACCCTCCGTCCGGGTGGCGGTCGTGCGGATTGAACCAGCGTCACTTCCGGCATCGGCCTCGGTCAATCCAAAGGCGGCTAATTTCTTTCCGCTGGCAATATCCGGAAGATACTTCTTCTTCTGTTCAGGGCTCCCATAGAGCATGATCGGATGGGCTCCCAAACCACTGGCTGCATAGCTGGTGGCTACTCCCAGGCAGATCCGGCTCATTTCTTCTACCGCCAGACAGTTTTCAAGAACCCCTCCTCCGAAACCTCCGTACTCCTCTTCAATGGAGATCCCCATGAGACCCGCCTCTGCGCAGACCTTTATGATCTCCCATGGAAACTCTTCCTTCTCATCCAGTTCGGCTCGAACCGGCAACACTTTCTCAATGGCAATCTTTCGCGCTAAATCCCGGATCGACTTCTGGTCGGGCGTCAGAAAATAATCCAAATTAATTCCCTCCCGTCACAATTGATGGGCTCGTAAAAAGGCTGAAAAGTAGATTTTTGTCATTCCTGTCTCGTAACAAAGTACGGGATAAACTCCGGCAGGAATCTAGTATTTTCATATGGTTAGAATTCTCTGGATTCCCGTTTTCACGCCTGCGCGCTGAAGCGCTACGGCGCGCAAGCACGGGAATGACGACTTTTTACGGTTCTGTCACATTTTAAAATCAATGAATTTTTTCCACCCGTTCCTTAACCCTTTCGGGCCGCTTCTGCCCGAGGCGGAGAAGGTCTTGTTTCTCTTTCAATTCCTGAATCAAATGTTCGTTCAGATTATTCTTTGCGAGGCTGGCGGCCAGAACAATGGCGTTCATAATCGCCTTGGCATTGGAGGCGCCATGGCAGATGACACAATTTCCGTTCACCCCGAGGAGGGGAGCCCCGCCGTGCTCCGAATAATCAAACCGCTTCTCCAGGCGGCGGATCGCCCGTCTCATAAAAAAGTAGGCGACTTTCGCCCTTAGATTATCCTTCGCCTCCCATTTGAGAATTCCGTGGACTGTCTCCCATAGCCCCTCGCTGATCTTCAAAGCCACATTGCCGACAAAACCGTCGCACACGATGACATCCGCCTCGCCGCTGTTGAGGCCTCTTCCTTCCACGTAACCGATATAATTAATATCCATCTCCGATAAGATCTCGTGGACCTCTCTCGTCAACTCATTCCCTTTCCCTTCTTCTTCTCCGTTACTCAGGAGACCGATCCTTGGTTCTTTTTCTCCCAGGATATATTTGGCATAGGCGTCTCCCATGAGCGCGAACTGGACGAGATGGGAAGGTTTGCAATCGACATTCCCGCCGGAGTCAACAAGCACGGTCGAGCCTTTTATCGCAGGATGGATTGTGGCAATCGCAGGCCGATCGACTCCTTCCAGTTTTTTAAAGATAAACATGGCCAGAGCCATGGCCGCCCCGGAATTTCCTGCAGAGACGACCCCGTTGACCTGGTCCTGTTTTTCGAGGTCGATGGCCACTTTGATGGAGCTTTCCTTCATCCTCCGGAGAACGGTGGAGGGAGAGTCATGCATGGCGACGACATGGGGGGTATGATGGATATAGATAGGCAGTTTGGAGGTAGGGTACTTGGAGAGCTCTCTGCTCACCTGGTCTTCATCCCCCACCAGAACGACTTTTACCCCATGTTCCCTGGCTGCCTTAAAGGCCCCTTCGACAATATTCTGAGGGGCAAAATCTCCCCCCATCGCATCAACGGCAATCTTCATCGCCTCTTTCTCCCCTTATTTTTCTTCTTCCACTATGACAATCTCTTTCCCCTTATAGGTCCCGCAATGCGGACAGACATGGTGAGGCAAAAGAGGTTCATGACATTGGGGGCAGTGCGTAAAGGCAGGTGATTTCAATCGATCATGGGTTCGCCGTTTATCCCGTCTCGAAGCCGAATGTCTTCTTTTTGGAACTCCCATCTGTCAATATCCTTTCTCTCCCCCCATCTTCCCTCCCCCTCAAGGGGGCGGCGGGGGGGAGTATGATCAATGAAGCTTCAATTTTTTAAGAACAGAAAACTCTAACTCTAATTCCTTTTTCGTACAGTCGCAGGTTGAAAGATTCAGATCTTTCCCGCAGTCGGGGCAGAGCCCCTTACATACTTCCTGGCAAAGGGGTTGCATGGGAATCTCCAAAAAGACCTGCTCGCATGCGATCTCGGAGAGGTGAATCTCTCCTCCTTCAAAGAAGTTCGACTCCAGGTCCTTTCCGGATAACTCTGTCTCTTCCTCAATGGCTCCCCCCTTTAAAGGGTGGAGGGTCAGTTCAAATCCTGAGGCGAGAGGATAGGAGAATTCTTTAAGACATCTCACGCATCGCAGCTGCAGGACGGTATGCACCCTTCCCTGGATCAAGACCGACTCCCCCATCCTCCTGATTTTCGCTTCGGATTGAAGTGGATTTTCGAACTGGAAGTCTATCTCGGAAAGGCTTTCGAGATATCCTGACAGAGCCGTCGGTTCTTCTTTCCATTTCAGTTCCAATCCCTCATCAGGGATATCGTCCAGTTTTAGGGTTAGCATTCTGTTCCCGGTTAAAATTGGGGAATTAAACTGATAAATATAAAAGAAAACCTTTCTTTGTCAAGAGGCGCTGAAAATTTTGATTGGGAATTCTTTTGGAAACCTCTAATAATAATCCATTTGTCACTCCCGCCCCCTATTAAGTACGGGGTAAACTCCAGCGGGAGTCCAGTGATTTCCAAACCTTCTGGATTCCTGCTTTCGCCCTGTACACCATGCGGTGCAGGGCTTTCGCAGGCCTGCCCGCCGAAGGGCGGTTCGGCCCGCAGGCAGGAATGACATTATTAGAGGCAGCCTTTTGTTTTGGAGATTTTAAATATGGTAACAGATTTATAGATTTTGCTGCAAGTCGAGTAAAAATGTTTTCAAAACCAGAGAAAAAGAGGGTGAGCCGCGTTAAAAAAAGACGAGGGGAATCAGGGGTTTTTGGAAAACATCCTCAAAAATGGATCAAGGGGCTCGCTCGATTTCTTAAAACGGATGAGGGCCTCGATCTCAAGGAGGTCAAAACCGGAATAGGTTTTGGGATCGAGATCTACTCCAAATCGTTTATGGATTCGTTTGACGAGGTGGTTTCTTAAGGCTAAATCGTACTCCTGGTAGCCGGGGTCCTGCGGCCCGGTGAAGAGTTTGCCTTCATAACCTGAAAGCCGGGAGGTCATTTCCTTTGCACCGGAAAGGGCAGGAATGCCTGCGATAGTAATGAACATAAGAAGGGTTAGAACAAAATAAAACCCCATCGATTTCATAATGCCAACTTACCCCATTTCATGACCCAAAGTCAAGCCCTTTTTATCTATTCCCCTTGTCTCGTGTTTACTCCTGTGTTATTTTTAAATAAAAGATGAAAATGAACTTATCCATTTTGAAGGAAATCTTCGCTTCGATGGAACAGGGCGTGGTCTTCATCGATGATCAGAACCGTGTTGCCTATTTGAACCCGGCCGCTGAAAGACTCCGAAACATCCCGCATAACAAGATGTTGGGCCAATCCATTCTCCACTATCACCCGCGGAGAATCCATTCCAAGGTATTAAAAATTGTCGAAGGTTTAAGATCGGGGAAGATCAAAGATCATCACCGGATGAACCTCCAGTTGGTCAAAGGAAAATTTTATGACAATACCTATTCGGCGGTCTGGGGTCCGGGGAATGAATATTTAGGCGTGAGCGTTGTCACACAGGAGGTCACAAAACGAAAAAAGGCGGAAGACGAACTTAAAGAGACATTAATAAAGTTACAATTGGCGAATGAGGATCTGGTCCGTTTAGACCGGTTGAAGGACGACTTTTTGTCCAATGTGAGCCATGAATTGAAAACCCCGATGATCTCTGTCATGGGATATATCGGTATGATTCTCAAGGAGAAGGCGGGCTCCTTAACCGAGTCTCAGAGGAATTTTCTCGAGATTTCCTATAAAAACCTGCTCAAGCTTGAAAAGAATATCGACAACCTTTTCGACCTGGCAGAGCTCGGGCTCCGGAAACCAATCTATACCTTTGAACCGATCGATCTAGTCAAGGCTGTACGGTTTTCCTGTTCAACAGTTGACCCTCTTGCGAAAGAATATCAGATCGAACTGGAGATCCGGCTTCCCCCGGAACCATTGATTATCGATGGCGTGGCGGATAAACTGGATCAGCTTTTCGACAATCTTCTCACCAATGCCGTCAAATATAACCACCGGGGAGGAAAGATCACTATCACCCTTGCTGAAAATGATCGGTGTGCCTTCGCCCACATTATGAATACAGGGATTGGAATTTCTAACCAATCCCTGAGCGAAGTCTTCACACGTTACTTTCAAGAAAATAAGAAGCCCCTCGGAGATATCAGGGGGCTGGGGATCGGGCTCTCACTGGTACAGGAGATCGTGAAACTGCATCACGGCGAGGTGCAGATCGAGAGCGAACCGGGAAAAGGAACCGTCTTTTCTGTCATGCTTCCTAAAAAACAATTGTGATTGCGGACTGCGGAATTAACCCCTCTCTTGAACAGATTTAATAATTTCGAAATCCGAATTCCGAAATCCGAATTTTATTTCTTCGCACCTCCCATCTTCCCGATGTCGATAAAGGGGACGGCTCCTCCGGACACCTGAGGCAGAATCCCATTCCACTTCTCAATGCCTTTATACTCAACCAAGATGGCGCTGATCGAGCGGGCAAGGGCTTCATTGGCTTTGGCCTGCCCCTGAGCGACCACCAGAATGGATTCCGCCTCTCCTTTGGCCGTAACCACTTTCTGCTGGGCTTCGATCTCCCGCTGAGCAAGAACCTGCCGCTGTGTCTCTACTTGCTGCTGGGCGACCTGTTTGGCCTCAATGGCCTTTTCATATTCGGGTGAAAACCGGATATTGGAAATATAAATATCATCCACGATGATATGGTATCGGGCCAGATTATCCCCCAGTTTGGTCATAGCCCTCTTTCGAATCTCTTCTCTTTTGGGGAGAATTTCGGTGATTGGGTAATTCGGAACGACCTCTTTGACAAAGTCATTAAAGGCTGGATCAATGACCTTGTTGGCAAAGTCATGGCCCACCTTCTGATAGAGGATATTCACATAGGCTGGATCAATATGGAAATTCATCATCCCGGTCAGTTTTACCATTTGATATTCCTTCGAAGCAGCATCGATCTCTTTGAAGGGATGGGGTTGAACCCTGACATCCACTTTGATCACCCTCTCTGCCATGGGGACTTTAAAATTCATACCTTCGCCCATGACTCTCTTTTCTACGCTTCCCCACCAGAGGACGATTCCCCTGTGTCCTGCAGGGACAATGGCGAAGGAACTCCATATCAGGACGATGAATAAAAAGAGAAGGATGAGGATTCCCAGGGTGCGTGGCTTTGGCCCTTTCAATTCAAAATCCGGCATTGTTCTTTCAGTCATGTCCTATTCCCTCCCTTCGATCTCAGTTTGTTGTCCAATCCGCATTCCGCAATCCGCAATCCGAAATAATTTACGGTTTGAGTGTCCATCCCATCGGTTTGGCGCAGAATTCCCTTGCTGTATCCGTCCGATACGGGGTCCGATCCACATCGACGATGACTGTTAAACAGTGATCAAACCTTTGAAAGGCATAACGGGCATAGGGGAAATGGTATTCCGCATAGCCGGAAGGAACATGAACATCGTTGAGAAAAATGATGGTCTGATCCCGGTCCTGAATTCGGATGCCGGCGCGGAAAGGGTTCCCTTCGTTTCTCAACCTCACCCGGAACCGAATCTCCTGGCCCGGCATGGCAGGATCAGGGTACATATCCAGATCTTCAACGAACAATGGCCCGATGCGAACCTCCCTCAAGGACCAACCCGCATAGGTCCTCCGGGCACAAAACTCTTTAACTACATCGATCGGCCTCCTGGTTCGCTCAATATCCACTTCCAGGGTGAAACAGTGCTCATGCCGGGAGAAACGATACCCGGTGTGAGGGAAGATGATCCGGTTATGCCCCGGCTTGATCATGACATCTTGAACCGAGGTGACCACTTCATCCCTGTCTTTTATGAAAAGGCTCAGCCTGGCGGAATAGTGCGATAGATTGGAAATCGTTGCTTCAAATCGAATCCTCTGCCCCTCCAAAACCGGATCCGGGGATATCTCCAGTTGAAGCACCCTGAGGTCGCTGGGATGAATCCGCGGTCCCCATCTCTCAAAGAGCTTATCTAGAGGGCTGACCGGTTGTGAGTGTACGAACGAAGGAAATACGACCAAGAGCCCTAAAAGGATGAGCAGGTTTCTACTTTTCATACTCTCTTCTCCTTTCCCCGTCGATTAAAGCAGTTTCTTCTCCATCAGGAAGCTCATGGAAGTCTGGCATGAGGTGGTGGCAAGGGAGATGGCTTCGGAAAAGGACCTCAGGGCCTCCTGAAATTGGGACATCTGGACCCTTCCAACAATCTCCATCATCTTTCTCTCCAGGTTAACATAATGATCCATGCCGATCACATTCTGGGCGATCCGGAGTTCTCTGAGCAAACCTTCGAGATACCAGGTTAAAACCTTTCTGCCCCCGGAGAGTTCCCCTTCTCCTTTGAGGGCAACCAATTGTTCCAGGAGATTCGTTCCAATGATCAGTCCGGACTTCATCTTCTCAGAATACTGAAAATCGAAAATGGCTTTTCTTGTATCCATGGCAAGGTCCTTCTTGTCCATAAATAAAAGCATCGGTTAAGGTTAGGGTTAGGATGCCAGTTTTGTCTTCAGGGAAAGGTAATGGTTTTAAATCCTTAACCCTCCCCCATCGACCTTTCACCAAACGGGCTTCCTAACCTTGACCCTAACCTAACGATTACCGGTAGGGTTTGAGGCGTTCCAGGAGATTTGGATCCACAACAGCTCCCAGCTTCCCAGCCAAATCAGAGTGTTCGATGGCGAGTTTAAATTCTCCTTTCTCGAAATAGATAAAGGCCACATGATAATGAGGCCATGCATATTTCGGATCAATCTCCAGGGCTTTTTTAAAAGAAGCCACCGCTTCTTCGATCCTCCCCTGCCGGCGATGGACGCTGCCAATATTGAAATGGCCTCTCGCATAATCCGGTTTGATCTCGACTGTTTTCATATAGGCCGAAAGGGCGTCGTCTGCCTTCCCCTTTCTGAAATGGATATTTCCCAGGTTATTGTAGGCCTCCACATAATTCGGATTGATCTGAAGGGCCTTCTGATATTGACCCATGGCCTCATTCAGTTTTCCCTTTTCTCCATAGGCCACCCCTAAATGGAAATAGGCCTCCGTAAAATTCGGGTCCGTCCCGATCGCTTTCTTGTATTGAGAAATCTCCTTATCCCACTTCCCCTGCCTTCCATAGGCCAGGCCGAGGTTGAGGTGTGCCCTCGAATGCTTTGGGTCTAATTTCAGAACCTGTTGATATTCGGAGACGGCCTCCTCCACATTTCCTCTCTCCGCCGCCTTAAAAGCTAACTGAAAATGTTCCTCAACGCCCAGGGCCTTATCCTCTTTTTTCGCCTTTGTCGATGTCCCGCAGGAAATCAAAAGAAGAAGGATCATCACAAGGGAGGAAAATCTCATTAGAATTTTCAAGGTGCCTCTCCTTTCTTAAAACTTTTCCGAATGATTAACAAAAAATAGAAGGCAAATCAAGGGATTTCATTTTTTGACCTTGACCTCATTGGACGAAATCTCTTAAATTGTTTTCTATCCTTGAGAGAGATGACGGTTTTGATGCAAAAGCGATTTTACTATGGCTGGGTCATTGTTGGCCTGGCGATGATCTCCATGGCCTTCTGGTATGGCCTCCGGACCTCCTTCTCGATCTTCTTCGTCGTCCTCCTCAACCATTTCCATTGGACGCGCGCCGAGGCGGCTGGGGCTCAATCAATGGCGATGCTGAGCTATATGATCATGGCTCCCATTGTCGGAAGCCTCGTTGACCGGATCGGCCCCCGGAAAACGATCCTTCCGGGAATTGTTTTGATGGGGCTGGGTCTCCTTCTCTGCGCCCGTATAAAAACCCTTCTTCAGTTCTACCTCTTTTTTGGCGTGATCGTTGGGATCGGCGTCACCTGTCTCAGCATTTCTCCCTTTACCGTCATCCTGTCTCACTGGTTCGAAAAAAAGAGAGGGACAGCGAACGGCCTTGCAGGGGCAGGAATCGGGATGGGGCCTCTCTTCTTCGTCCCCTTCGTCCAATATCTCATCACGATTCGAGGATGGGAATTCGCTTTTCTCATCTTCGGACTTCTTGTCCTCGTCATCCCTCTCCCGCTCAATGCCCTCTTTCTTAAACACAATCCCGGGCAGATGGGGCTCTTTCCTGACGGAGAACAAACGGAATTCCATGAGGAAAATCATAGAAGCCATCCCTCTCCGGCTCGCTTTCAAAATGAACAGGGGATGAAGAATTTAATGAAAACACCAAGATTCTGGTCCCTCATCCTCTTCCCTTCATTCATGGTCTTCGGTGTCTACATTGTCATTGTTCACCATGTCAGATACCTGGTGGACCTCGGTGTTGATCAGATCTGGGCCGCTTCTCTTTTTGCCGTTGCCGGCGCCCTTTCCGGAGCGTTTCGGTTCTTCTGGGGGTGGTTTTCTGACCGCGCCGGAAGAGAGATTACCTTCACCCTGGGAGGCATCTGTTTCGCTTTGAGCATCCTTTTTCTCATCCTCTTTCAGGATATCCGTTCCTTTCTATTGCTTTACTTCTTCGCTTTCTTCTTTGGGGTGGGATGGGGATCCACCGCTCCCATGTTTATGTCCATCTCCGGAGACCTCTATAAAGGGAGAAATTTTGGATTGATCTATGGAATGCTGGAGGGTGTCATCGGATTAGGGGCTGCGTTGGGATCATGGCTGGGAGGCTATCTCTTCGATCAAACCGAAACTTATTTCTGGGCCTTTATCCTGGCGATCGTCTTCTGTGTCCTCTCGATTCTTCTGGTCTGGTACGTTTCACCCCGTAAATTCCGTCAGCCTCAATCGCTTCTTGGTTAAATGGGGATACCTTCGGAGGGTCTTAGAGAGGCTTTACCATCCAGTTGCTAAACCAGACCCGCCGGGAACACTTCTAAAGCCATGTAATACAGGATTTATTAAGGGATGGGGCAAGGGATGTTCAGGAGAGGTCTTTTAGAACATCTTTGACCCGGTCAAAATCGGATTCCGAAAAATGGACGACGAACATTGCCTCCCGATTCTCTTCGGTAGTTGAACCGTAGATATAATCGATGTTCACGCTGGCTTCGCCAAATCGTTTTGCCACATTTCCAAGCATCCCCGGTTTATTCACCAGCTTAAATACCAGCACATGATCCTTGGATACGAGATGTTTTGATTTAAGCAATTCCTCCTCCGCTTCCCCGGGTTGATCCACAAGAATCCGGATCAAAGAGTAGTCCGAGGAGTCTTTCAGGATGCCCCGGTAGCTTTCCGCAAGGGCAATCCTTCTTCCGGTCTTCTCCCTCATATTGAAAAGCTCCTTGACCGAATCCTTTGCGTTCTGGATGCTCATTGCCAGGATATTAATGTTAGCGGCCTTCAGCACATCACACATCTTAGAAAGCTCCCCGGGAGCGTTCGTCAGGATCACTGAAAGTTGTGTCTTCTTCTCCATGGAGTCCTCCCCTTTCTCAGCCAATTCAGAGATGAGTGGAAGATAACAAATCGACCCGATAAGGTCAAGGGTCATAAATACCCTGTGTCATTAATACCTTGATCGGAGATAGATAATCTGCTAATCTCTGAAGGAGCAATGGTTTAAATTTCTCTCCCAGATCGAAATTCCAATGACATCAATGAATGCTTTGATCAAGATTGAAACCCGTGACCTCCATCTCTATTACGGTTCATTTCATGCCTTAAAAGGTATAAAGAGCATCATCAAAGACCGTCAGATCACCGCACTGATCGGGCCTTCGGGGTGCGGGAAGTCAACTTTTCTCCGGACCCTCAACCGGATGAATGAACTGATTCCCCATACTCGAACCGAAGGAAGGGTGACGCTTGACGGGGAGGATATTTACCAGCCGAGGACCGATGTGGTCTCCCTCAGAAAAAGGGTCGGGATGGTCTTTCAGCGACCAAATCCTTTTCCAAAAAGTATCTTCGAAAACGTCGCTTTTGGCCTGAGGGTATTGGGGATTTTCTCGAAAAGGGAAATCGGAGAGAAGGTTGAGCAAAGCCTAAAAGATGCTGCTATATGGCCTGAAGTTTCAGATCGGCTTCACCGAAATGCGTTAAGCCTTACCCTGGGACAGCAGCAGCGTCTATGTATCGCACGTGTCCTGGCGGTTGAACCAGAAGTCGTCTTGATGGACGAGCCCTGTTCTGCGCTCGATCCGATCGCGACGCTAAAGATTGAAGAATTGATGCAGGAATTAAAGAAGAATTATGCGATTGTCATCGTCACACACAACATGCAGCAGGCCGCCCGCACTTCGGATTGGACCGGATTCTTTCTGCTAGGTGAAATGCTGGAATATGCACCCACGCGAGATATCTTCACGCGGCCCAAGGACAAACGAACGGAGAACTATGTGACAGGAAGATATGGATAACACCATTGCGGAATGCGCATTGCGGATTGCGGAATATAAAAACTACTTCAAAGGAACGATGATAAGCACCAAATACCAAGCACCAAATCACAAACAAATTTCACATCCCCCTCACCCTTCCCCTCTCCCCAGCGGGGAGAGGGATGGGGTGAGGGGGCGCTGGGCATTGGCATTTGGGATTTATTTGATATTTGGGATTTGGAAATTGGGACTTCTCCTATTTCTAATGGTTATTTCGATGACCATGGGTTGTCAGCGATCCAAGGCGGGGATCACAGTGGCCGGGTCGACTTCTGTTGAACCGTTTGCCGAATTGCTGGCTGAAGAATATATGCATCTTCACCCTCGATCTCATATCTATGTCCAGGGAGGAGGATCCTCTGCAGGAATTCAGGCCGTTCGAAGCGGCGCGGCACAAATTGGAATGTCGTCCCGGTCTCTCATCGGGAGGGAGAAATCCCTTTATGCAGTCCTCATCGCAAGGGACGCCATCGCCATCATCGTCCATCCGAAAAATCCGGTCATCGATCTGCCGTTAGTGAAAGTGAGAGAAGTATTCACCGGCAGGATCAAAAACTGGAAAGAATTGGGGGGAGCGGACAGGACCATCACCCTGGTCACCCGTGAAGAGGGATCGGGGACAAGAGAAGCCTTTCAGAAGCTGGTGATGGGAAAAGAGGAGATTGCTCTGGAGGCCCTCGTTCAGGACTCCAATGGCGCCATTCGTCAGGTGGTGGCAGGCGATCCCAATGCCATTGGCTATATCTCCCTCGGTCTGGTAAACGAAAAAGTGAGAGCCCTAAAGATATCGGGGGTAGTGCCTGATTTTGAAAACATTAAAAACGGCCGGTATCACCTTGTTCGGCCTTTCCTATTCGTCTTTACCGGAGAACCGTCCGGAGAGGCAAAATCTTTCTTAGATTTTGTGATGAGTCCGGAGGCTCAAAAACTCCTCACCAGGGAAGGCCTGGTGCCTGCTCTATCCAAATCTTCCGGAGGATGACGGTGGAATTCAAAGAGAAGTTTATTGAAAAAATTCTGCTTTTGATCGCCTTTTCCTCCATTTCGATTTTAGCCCTGATCGCCTTTTTCATCTTCGGAGAAGGACTTCCTTTGATCTGGAAGATTGGCCCCAAAACCTTCCTCTTAGGCGGTCGCTGGGTGCCAGGTCAGGGAGAATTTGGCATCCTTCCCATGATCATCGGCTCGTTCTGGGTAACCTTTGGCGCCCTCCTTTTAGGCCTCCCTCTGGGTTTGGCCTGCGCCATCTTCCTCTGTGAATGGACACCTCCCTGGGCAGGAATGATATTGAGGTCCGCCATTCAGGTGTTGGCAGGCATTCCATCGGTCATATATGGTTTCTGGGGTCTGGTTGTCCTCGTCCCCCTTGTCCGAAATTATTTAGGAGGCCCCGGCCTGAGTATCCTCTCCGGCTCCCTGATCCTGAGTATTATGATTCTTCCAACGATCATCAGCATCTCCGAGGACTCCTTGAAAGCCCTTCCCCCGTCATATAAAGCAGGAGCGCTCGCCCTGGGCGCTACTCACTGGGAGACCATCTGGCGGGTATTGGTCCCCGCAGCCAGGTCGGGGATCGTGGCAAGCATCATTCTCGGAATGGGTCGTGCCCTTGGAGAAACGATGGCGATGATCATGATCCTGGGAAACGCAGTGAAGATGCCCTCTTCCTTTCTCGATTCGGCCCGAACATTGACCACAAACATCGGCATTGAGATGGGCTATGCAACGGGTGATCACCGCCAGGCCCTCTTTGCCACAGGCGTCATTCTCTTCTTAATCATTATGTTTTTAAATACGTTGGCCATCGTTCTTTCCCGAAGGAGGGTCGGTTGAGAATCAATCGGAAGCGCTATCTAACGCAAAATGTTGCAAAGATTCTGATCTGGATGGCTGCCCTTTCGACGATGGGGGTGATGGCCCTGATCATCCTCCAGGTTCTTTCGGAAGGCATTCCTGTCTTCAGCCCCCGCTTTTTTCTTGATTCTCCACGAAGCATGGGCCGCGAGGGCGGGATCTTCTCGACCATCATCGGGACCATCGCCCTGACCGTTGTAGCGATTGTCGTTGCAACACCCCTGGGAGTTGGAACAGCGATCTTTCTCGGGGAATATACCCGTGAAGGCCGAATCAGTCGTGTCATACGTTTTGGAATCGGATGTTTGGCGGGAGTGCCCTCCATCATCTTTGGCCTTTTTGGATTCGTTTTTTTTGTCATCTACCTCAATATGGGATGGTCCATCCTCTCCGGCGGCCTGGCTCTTGCCGCAATGATCCTGCCCACCATCATCTGCACCGCAGAGGAAGCCCTCAAGGCGATCCCATATTCCTTCCGTGAAGTCAGTTACTCATTGGGTGGGACGAAGTGGGAGACGGTTACCCGTGCCATCTTACCGAATGCCATACCCGGCATTTTCACAGGCATCATTCTTGGTGTCTGCAGGAGCATTGAGGAAACCGCCGTGGTCATCCTCACGGCCGGCTCCTCTTTGATCATACCGACTTCTCTCTTCGCACCTGTCCGGACCATGTCGGTTCACTTCTACATCCTCGCTCGTGAAGGGATTTCCATGGAGATGGCTTATGGAACCGGAGCGGCCCTGATCCTTCTCGTTCTCTTCGTCAACATTGTTGCTAATTGGAGACTCAACCGATATATCCGCAAAAGGGCTTAAGGAAAATCTCATGTCACTGCGAAACAAGGTTAGCATTAAAGAATTTAGTTTTTATTACGGCTCTGTTCCGGCTTTGAAAAGGATCAACCTCGAAATCAGAGCCAATGAAATATTTGCCATCTTCGGCCCTGCCCGCAGCGGCAAGACCACCCTCTTAAAAAGCCTCAATCGCCTGACCGATCTGGTCTACGGGGCGCGACACACCGGGACCATCCTACTGGATGAAAAAGACATCTATGATCCCAAACTAAGCCTCACCCAGTTGAGGAGAAGGGTGGGAATCGTTTTTGACTTGCCCATTGCACTTCCGATGTCCATCTATGAAAATGTAGCTTATGGCCCGAGATTAAACGGGATAACCCGGAAAAAACAGCTGGACGAGACGGTTGGGAAGGCATTACGGTCCGGTGCGCTCTGGGAAGAGGTCAAGGACCGTCTCCATACTTCCGCCCTGCGGCTTTCCGGCGGGCAACAGCAGCGCCTATGCATCGCAAGGATTTTAGCCCTGGAGCCAGAGGTTCTTCTTCTCGATGAGCCCTGCTCCGGACTGGACCCCATCTCCACGGCCAGCATTGAAGAGACGCTAACCCGTTTAAAAAAAGATTATACGATTGTTCTCGTACCCCATAACATCCAGCAGGCATCCAGGGTGGCTGATCGGGCAGGGTTCTTCTTAAACGGAGAGTTAATCGAAGAAGGAACAGCTTATCAAATCTTTACCGGTCCAAAGGAGAAACAAACCGAAGATTATGTCACCGGACGTTTCGGGTAACGATATTGTGTGTGTAAAACGAGTAGTATTTTAAATCCATGTAATCTTATTTTATAATTTGTGTAATCAAATAAAGAAGGAGATGAGGATGATAACAGAAACTCAATTTCAAAAAGAGTTAGAGGAACTGAAACAGAATCTTTTGAAGATGGCCGCCCTTGTTGAGGAAACCATCCATGACGCCGTTCAGTCACTGGTCAAAAGAGACACAGAACTGGCCCAGAAAACCTTTGAAAGGGAGAAACAGATCAATGACTTTGAAATCCTGATTGACGAATTATGCCTGAGACTCCTTGCCCTGAGACAGCCCATGGCGGGTGATCTGCGGTTCATCACCTCCGCGATGAAGATTGTCACGGACCTGGAGCGTATGGGTGATCAGGCCGTTAATATAGCGGAACGGGCGATGTCGTTAAATCAGGATCCGCAACTCAAACCCTATATCGATCTCCCAAGAATGGCTGAAATTACCGAATCGATGGTCAAGGATGTATTGGATGCATTTGTGAACCGAGATTCCAAATTGGCACGTTCTGTATGCGAGAGAGACGACCT
>MGQQ01000169.1 GCA_001798855.1 Deltaproteobacteria bacterium RBG_16_49_23
ACAGCCATTAAAAAACTGATGCCACAGATTGAAGTGGTCAAGACGTTATGGCCTCCTCTCGGCAACACCGATTTCACAGCCCATATCAGCGCCTTGATGGGATCGGAGCCGGAAATCGTTCACTCATCCCTCTGGGGAGGAGATGCGGTCACCTTTACTAAACAGGCATTAGGAATGGGCTACTTTAAGAAAATCCGGATGGCGTATTCCCGCGGCGAGCCCTATCCTCAAGAGGTGGGGAAAGATTATCCGGAAGGGCAGATTATCTGCTGCGCTGGAACTCACTACTTTCTATATACGCCAAAAGACAAAGCTTCCGCAGACCTGCAGAAATGGTTTGTAGGGGAGTATCAAAAGAGATATGGAAAATACCCGACCTATCCGTGCTACCATGCCTTTCAAGCGATATTTGCCTACAAGCATTCCGTTGAAAAGGCTGCGAAAGCAGTAGGGGGGTGGCCGACCATCGAAGAGATTGCCAAAGCCATGACAGGCATAACCTTCCCAACCCCATCGGGTATGCTGACAATCAGGGAAGATCACAACGGGATTGAGGACTGTTTGGTCGGAATCACAAAACTGACGCCCAAATATCCCTTCCCGATTCTTGACAAAATGGAAATTTTCCCTGCCGCTCAGGTCAACGCACCTATCGGCATGAAAACGGTGGACTGGATCAATAGCTGGAAATAGAAAATCAATTCATACTTGACTGAAATTTAAGCCCCCTCACCTCATTCCTCTCCCCTCGGGGGAGAGGGGAAGGGTGAGGGGGCAGCAGGATAAAAAATGTGGATCATTTATACCCTTAACGGTTTATACTTTGCAGCCCTTTTATTCCTCATCTCCCTTGGGCTTAATATCATATTGGGTGTCATGGGAATTCTCAACCTGGCCCATGGTTCCTTATACGCGATTGGGGCATTCATTGCCGCCTGGATCATTATCACCCTTGGGACGCACGTCCCGCCATTTTTTCTCTATGTATCACTTTTAAGTGGATTGGCAGGGGTAGGCATCGTTGGGTTTTTAATGGAAAAATCCTTAATTCGATTCATGTATAAACGGACCCTTGAGTATCAACTCCTGCTCACCTTTGGAGCCCTGATGCTCCTTGAAGATGTCATCAAGATGATATGGGGAGGGCAGGCCTACTATGCCTCTGCCCCTTTTGAACTATTAGGCAAAGTCGATATTTTTGGAAATGTTTATCCGGCCTACTTCTTATTTGTGATGTTCATCGCTTTAATCGCAGGACTGCTGATCTGGCTTTTTATGTCCAAAACGAAACTGGGAATTATGCTAAGAGCCATCTCTTTGGACAGAGAAATGGCCACCGGATTAGGGCTGGATATTACCGGGCTCAGCACCTTCGCCTTTGTGCTTGGAGCAGGACTGGCTGGGTTGGCCGGGGCCTTAGTCGTCCCAACGACTCCAGCGCTTTTAGGGTTTGGCCATGAGCCTCTCATCTTTGGTTTTATTGTCGTGGTCGTGGGCGGCCTCGGAAGTCTCAAAGGCGCCCTGGTTGGATCTCTCCTGGTGGGCTTTACCAGGTCTTTCGGTATTGCCGTATTTCCGGAAATCGAATTGCCCTTATTATTCTTAATTGCCGGCATTATTCTGGTCGTTAAACCGGAAGGTCTTTTCGGGAGATAAAAGTGGGCTTAACGGGAATGGTTAAAAACCCAAGATGGATCGTCTATTCATTGATCTTCATTGCGTTATTATTCATCCCCCGCATTCTCTCTATCCACGACCTCATGCTCTTCGAATATGGAATAACCTTCGCCATTGTCGGGCTGGGTTTCAATCTACTTTTAGGATATACAGGCCTTTTATCTTTTGGTCACGGCGCCTATTTTGCAACGGGGGCCTATACTGTCGCTATGATTGCGAAGTATCTTCCTCAGGCCTATTCCCTCGAGATATTGATTCCAGCAGCCCTCTTCTTTTCAATGGTACTCTCCATCATCTTCGGTTTTGTCTGCGTAAGGCATACAAAGATCTTTTTTTCCATCCTCGCCCTCTCTCTTTCCATGCTCCTCTTTGCATTATTATTCAAACTCTATCACATTACGGGGGGTTCCGACGGACTTCGTGTTCCCCTTCCCACTCTGTTTGGCATGTCATTCAAGGGGATCAGGAGACCTGAGTTTCTTTCTGGAACCTATTACTATTTCTTGTTAGGGATGTTCTCGGTAAGCTTCCTCGTCATGAAAGGGATTGTCAATTCCCCTTTTGGTAAAGCCCTCCAGGCCATCAGGGATAATGAAGTACGGGCAGAGTTGATTGGCATTCGTGTTCGTCGGTATCGACTTTACTCTTTTATTATCTCTGGGATGTTCGTTGGGTTAGGGGGCGCTCTCTGGACCTTTGTGAACGGCCATGTCACGGCGGACTTGTCCCACTGGGTTTTTTCAGGTGAAATTGTTTATATGACCTTGCTCGGTGGTTTTGGAATCTTTGAGGGACCCATCGTTGGGGCAATCATCTTCACCTACCTAAAATTATATGCCATGGGGAATACACAGTATTGGATGTTCGTTATCGGGGGAACGCTGATTGTTCTCGTCCTCCTCCTTCCAAATGGTATCGCAGGAGCTTTTGCAGGCCTATGGACTAAGATAAAAAAAGGGGTTGAGGAAACTTAATGTTAACGATAGATAATTTGAAGAAACATTTCGGATCTGTCAAAGCCGTAGATCATGTCAATTTAGAAATCAAGGAGGGGGAGATTGTCTCCATCATTGGAACCAATGGGGCTGGAAAAACAACTCTGGTAAACCTCATCAGTGGGTACATCAAACCTGATAGTGGGCGCATTCAATTTTTAGACAAAGATATCACCTACGCTCCCCCTTACGTCAGGATTAAATTGGGTGTGGGCCGAAGCTTCCAACTGATTCAACTCTTCTCCAATAGCACGGTTTTGGATAATGTTAGAATCGCCCTTTTCTCAAAATATGGGATGATTCGAAGGGGGCTGTTGCCGGCGGATCGTTACTCTTCTGTCACGGATGAGGCGATCAAGATTCTGGACAGTTTTAGTATGTCCGACAAAAAGAATTTGACTCCAAAAGGCCTCTCGGAAGGGGATTTAAAAATTCTTGATATTGCCATTGCCTTTGCATTGAAATCGAAATTACTCTTATTGGACGAACCTACCAGCGGAGTAGCCACAAACGATAAATTTAAAGTCATGGACTCCATCGTCAAGGCAATAAAGAAGGAGGGAATATCAACCCTCATCATCGAGCATGACATGGACATTGTTTCAGGGTATTCGGACAGGGTCATCGTCATGCACGAAGGCAAGGTTATCGCAGAAGGCAAACCGAACGAAGTTATGGAAAACAAAGAAGTCAAAGCCACCGTCTTTGGTATCGTGAGTTAATGGAGATGCTGCTCAAAATTGAAAATTTAGATGTGTTTATCGGCTCGACCCAGATTTTAAGAAATATTTCATTGGGGGTGAACGAAGGGGAAATCGTCTGTCTTTTAGGGAGGAATGGCGCAGGGAAGAGCTCCATTATCAGAAGCACGATTGGTCTCTATCCTTCCAGGTCGGGCAAGATCATTTTTAAGGGGAAAGACATTACCTCTCTCTCCCCACGGAAGAAAGTTCTTTCAGGAATCGGATATTCCCCTGAAGATACGAGGATATTTACAGAGCTCACGGTGGAAGAAAACATTAGCCTTTCGACGTGGGTACGTGGAAAGGGAGAGATCTTTAGTTACGAAAAAATTTTTGCTATTTTCCCAAAGATTAAGGATTTCTTGGACAGAAAAGGGCTTAACTTGAGCGGAGGGGAAAAGAAGATGGTCTCCGTTGCCCGAGCCTTAGCGCTCAATCCCTCATTACTGCTGTTGGATGAAGCCTTTGAAGGGCTGGCTCCTCTCGTGGTGAATCATTTTATGGAGGCATTAAACCAGATCAGAAAATTGGGAGTGACTATCCTCTTAGGGGAATCGAACGTCCGAATCGTATCGCAAGTCACAGAAAGGACCTATATTATAGAAAGAGGAGAAATTATCTTTGAGGGGCATCCTCGAGAAATTCTCGAAAACGAGAGACTGTTGAAGCTGGTTGGAAAGTAAACCCCGTTATAAATTCCAGCGGGGTATTACTTCTAACGGGGTAAACGCAATTAGCAGATGGCCAATAGTAATCGGCAGATTAACGATTGGCTATCAGCCATTATCTATTAGCTGAAAATAAGAGGTTGATTCATGATAGAAAAACTCACTCTTTTCCGAACCACCAGGAGAATTCTTTTTGGAGTTGGAGCGGTTGAAAAAATAGGCGCGGAGGCTCAACTCCTTAAAGGGAAGAAAGTTTTAATCATCACCGACTCAGGTGTCATTCAAGCCGGTCTTCTCGAAGGCGTTGAAAAATCTCTTCAGGCCGCCAATATTCCATTTGTGCTTTTTGATGGCGTGGAACCTGACCCCAGAATTGAGGTGGTTGAGAAGAGCGTTGAAAAAGCGAAAAAAGAGGGGATCGATCTCATCATCGGGCTTGGAGGAGGAAGTTCTCTTGACATCGCCAAAGTGACTTCGATTATGATTACCAATTCGGGAAAGATCGACGGTTTTTTTGGAATCGATCTCGTTCCCAATCCAGGAATACCCGTGATCCTGGTTCCCACCACGGCTGGGACCGGAAGCGAAGTCACCCCCATCGCCATCTTATCCGACACCAAAGAAAAATTGAAAAAGGGGATCATCAGCCCTACCCTCTTTCCGGAAGCGGCTATCGTCGACCCCAAGCTTACCATCGGCCTTCCCCCTTCTGTGACCGCCTTCACAGGAATGGATGCCTTAACCCATGCCATTGAATCCTACGCTTCTATCAACGCCACTGATTTGACAGATCTCTTCGCCCTCAGAGCCATGGATCTCTGTTCAAAGAACTTAAGAATGGCTTATGCTCATGGCGAGAACCTGGCAGCCCGCTCAAATATGATGGAGGGAAGCCTTCTGGCGGGCATCGCTTTTGCCAATGCTGGCGTGGGCGCTGTCCATGCCTTTGCCTATCCTCTCGGAGGAGAATTCCATCTCGCCCATGGGCTCACGAATACATTGATGCTCCCTTATGTGATGCGATACAACATCCTTGGGTGCCCGGGTAAATTTGCTCAAATGGCAAAAGCATTTGGCGAAAGGGTGGAAGGGCTCTCAGACCTGGATAGCGCAGAAGCGGCTGTAAGATTTGTAGAACGTCTTTCTGATGATCTCAGGGTCCCACGGAGACTCAGGGATGTTAAGATTCCGGAGTCTGCCATCCCAGGGTTAGCCGAAGGGGCCATGAAAGTGACCAGGCTCCTGGCTAATAACCCAAGAAAAATAACCCTCGAAGATGCCATTGCTATCTATCAGTCCGCCTATTAGGTCTATCATGTTTTTCTGTCCTGAAGTGTCAAAATGAGTAAGGAAGGATTGAACCAATGAAAACAAATGATTCGTTACTCGTTGAAAGGAACCGACACATCCCCCAGGGGCCTTTCAACGTACATCCTATTTTTGTTGAAAAGGCTAAGGGGGCAATCATCACCGATGTGGAGGGAAAAGAATACATCGATTTTGCAGGGGGCATCGGTGTAAACAACGTTGGCCACTGTGATGATGAAGTGCTAAAAGCTGTCCAGGATCAAATTCAAAAATACATTCACACCTGTTTCCATGTGGTCATGTATGAACCTTATGTGGAATTAGCGAAAAGACTTAATAAAATTACCCCAGGAAACTTCCCAAAAAAGACAATGTTTGCAAATAGTGGTGCGGAGGCTGTGGAGAATGCAGTGAAGATTGCCCGCCATGCGACAGGTCGTACTGCTACCATTGCCTTTGAGGATGCCTTTCATGGCCGAACCCTTCTGGCGTTAAGCCTCACCAGTAAGATGAAACCTTATAAATTTGGTTTTGCTCCCTACGCTCCCGAGATCTATCGAATGCCCTATGCCTATTGCTACCGATGCGCTTTCGGTTTGGAATATCCTTCTTGTGAAATTCATTGCGCCTATTTTCTAAGAGATTTTTTCCAAACTCACATCTCTGCCGAACAGGTGGCGGCTTTGATTGTGGAGCCGGTATTGGGTGAGGGAGGGTTTGTTGTTCCACCCAAGGAATATTTTAAAATCCTTAAAAAAATCTGTCAGGATAATGGAATTGTCTTCATTGCGGATGAAGTCCAAACAGGTTTCGGTCGGACAGCAAAGATGTTTGCGATGGAACATTATGAGGTAGCGCCGGATATTCTGGTAACAGCCAAATCCATCGCAGGAGGGTTTCCTCTCAGCGCTGTTACTGGGAAAGCGGAGTTGATGGATCACCCGCAAGTGGGAGGATTAGGCGGAACTTATTCAGGAAACCCGGTGGCGTGCCGGGCTGCCCTTGCGGTGTTGGATCAGTTTGAAAAAAAGAATCTTTTGACAAGAGCCGAACAAATTGGTAAAAGGGTTTTAGAAAAGTTTCTTGAGTTCAAAGAAATTTATTCCGTCATTGGAGATGTCAGGGGGCTGGGAGCCATGGTTGGGATGGAACTGGTGACGGATCGAAAGACCAAAGAACCCGCAACAACGCTTACAAAACAACTGGTAACGATCTGCCGTGACAAAGGGCTTCTTATGATCTCGGCCGGCACCTACTCCAATATCATTCGGCCATTAATGCCCCTCGTGATCACGGACGAACAGCTTGAAAGAGGTCTCTCAATCATTGAGGAGAGTCTCAGTGAACTTTCTCTTACTTGACATGCGGGAACGCGGATGCGGGAAATGAGACGTATCTTGCCTGTGAGTCTCTCTCTCCTGGGTGGGCAGTGGTTCGAGCGATGGTAAACAGGTAGGACAAAAAACTTAAATTTTTTAAAGGGCAGAAAGGAGGATTCTTATGAAAAAGAGGATGCTTCAGAAAATGGCAGTTTTTGGTTTAATCACTTTGATGGTCGGTGTCATGAACCTGCACTCTGCACAGGCCCAGGAGAAGAGAGATTTCTTCAAAGTGGGTGTTGTTACCTCTCTCTCTGGCGAACTCGTCTTTGGAGGAACGGTAACAAAGCGAGGTTACGACATGTGGGCGGATACGGTGAATCAGCAAGGTGGAATTGAAATTGCAGGAAAGAAATATAAGGTTACACTGGTCTATGCTGATGATCAGAGTACACCAGCCACTGCAGCTGTGGCGGGTGAACGTCTGATCACGCAGGAAAAAGTTGACTTCATCCTGGGACCCTATGCCAGCGGCCCCACCTTAGCTCTGGCACCCATTACTGAGAAATACAAGATGCCCCACATTACAGGATCGGCAGAGTCTCCATTGATTTGGAAAAGGAAATTTAAATATACGTTCGGCACGATTCCATCGGTCAACCTCACAGCCCAGGGGATCATCCAGACGCTCGCTCAGGACGTCTCACCCAAGCCGAAAACCATCGGCATCCTTGGAATTGATGACCCGTTCTCTAAATTTACAGCAGAGGCGTTCAAGGCGGCCTCTGAAAAATTGGGACTGAAGGTGCTCAAGTATGAAATCGTCCCCGAAGGAAGCGACTACACTCCTGCCATCACTTCGATTAAGGCTGTCAACCCTGACATCTTCGCCATGGGCAATCATGAGAAGGCGGCCATCGAAATGATGAAGATTGCCAAAGAGTTGAGATTCAACCCTAAGGCCTTTGTCCAGCATTACGGGATGACCACCCCGGATTTTCGAAAGGGGTTGGGCAAGGATTGCGAATACGTCTTTGGGAACGCCGTCTGGACGCCCAATATGAAGCACCAGTCGACCATCCTTTTCAAAACGACAAAGGAATATGCTGATGCTTTTGTCGCCAAGTTCAAGACAGATCCCGACTATACAGAAGCTGGTTCAACGGCAGCGGGCATCGCATTTCAAGAAGCCCTGCGCATGATCAAGGCGACTCCTCCACTGACCGATGCCCAGAAAGATGCGCTTATCGGTGCATTGGAAAAACTGAATATTATGACCTTCTACGGACAGATTAAGTTTGCGACGGAGGGAGATTCCTATCACTGTAATGCAGGACTGCAACCCGTGGCTCTTCAATACCAGGGAGGAAAAACAGTCGAAGTGGGACCTGGGAAACTTCGGACAGTGGCGCCCAAGTATCCAACCCCCTCCTGGGACAAAAGGTAATCCTCCCCTCACCCCATCCCTCTCCCCTCATGGCCCCTCCATGGCAGTAACCTGCTACGGAGGATGGAGGAGAGGGTAAGGGGTCATTTAGCTCAATGATCTGAGGTAAATCGTGGAACTCTTCCTACAAATGCTCATTGATGGACTCCTGATCGGAGGCCTCATCATCGTTGTTGGCATCGGATTCTCCCTCTGTTTTGGGGTGATGCACATCGTTGACTTTGCCGTAGGCGAGTGGGTCATGCTGGGCGCCTATACGGGTTTTATCCTGGTCCGCTATTTCGGACATGACCCCATGATCTACTTGCCTATCGTTTTTTTGATCTTTTGTGCCCTGGGTTGGGCCATCTACCCTCTCATTTATCGAGCTGTAAGTGGAAAGC
Organism: Deltaproteobacteria bacterium RBG_16_49_23; assembly: GCA_001798855.1. Lineage (GTDB taxonomy): Bacteria > Desulfobacterota > BSN033 > BSN033 > UBA1163 > RBG-16-49-23. The sequence goes on from MGQQ01000169.1 coordinate 8,541, forward strand.
GACACAACCCTGTGCTCATGGGGCTGGTCTTTACCTTTGGACTCTCCATTCTGGCCAAAGGCGGGGCCCTTTCGGTCTGGGGGTATCATATTCAATCTATTACCACCTGGCTATCAGGAAAGAGTTTAGCTCTTGGTCCTTTAACAATTCCAGCCCTCCGGTTTTCAGGGTTCCTGTTTGGTATTCTCATCACCCTCCTCCTTATGCTTTTCCTTTACAAAACAAGACTTGGAATTACCATTCGGGCTACAGCCCAGGACAGAGAAATGGCGAACCTCCTTGGGACGGACGTCAGAAAGGTAGGAGCTCTCGTATATAGTCTTTATGCCGGAGTAACAGGCATGTCAGGGATACTGATCGGAGCGCTCTTTTCCATCCATGCGGCTATGGGGGTTAAATACTGCACCATGGCCTTCTTTGTCGTTGTCCTGGCAGGGATGGGATATGTCCCTGGCGTGATCATTGCCGGCCTTATCCTTGGCCTCCTTCAGTCTTTTGTAGGAGTCTATATTGGAGGACGCTATAACCTCCTGGCCCTCTTCATGGTCATGTACGGAGTCCTCCTCATCACACCGAAAGGCATCTTAAGGAGAGGCATTTGATGCCTTTGAAAAACGCTCATACCCAACCTCACACATCGGCACCTTCCTGGCGATGGGCTCTGCTCGGCCTGGCTCTCCTTATCGCCTTTCTCCTTCCCTGGCCCCTTTCTCCTTTATGGATTCGGATTGCCACTGAAGTCATTATGTGGGCAGGATTGGCGCAGAGCTGGAACATAATCGGGGGATACACAGGCTACCTCAGCTTTGGACACGGAGCTTTCTTCGGTGTGGGAGCCTATATGACGGGGATAGTCATGTTGCATCTGGGGTGGCCCTTTGCATTGGGGCTCCTTATTTCAGGAATTGCTGCGGCCCTCATGGCAGTCATCATCGGTTATCCTACACTCCGTTTGAGAGGAGCCTATTTTGCGATTGCCACATGGGCATTTGGAGAAATGATTCGTCAGATCGCTACGATCCTGGAAATCACCGGAGGCGCCTTCGGCATGCAGCTTCCCTCCTATTTGAACCTCCCTTTCTTCTATTACCTCTTTCTCCTCGTCACCGGTCTCACCTATTTAACCACTTATCTTTTGCTGGAACGCTCCCCTTTTGGTTATAAGCTGTTGGCCATTCGGGAACATGAGGAGGCGGCCGAGATGGTCGGCGTGGATACGGTCACAATTAAAATTAAGGCCTTTGCCCTAAGCGCCTTCTTCCCGGGAGTATTAGGCGGAATCTACGCCTACTGGGTCACCTATATCCACCCGGACAGCGTCCTGGGAGCCCAACTCACAGACTTCATGGTTGTCATGGCTTTTCTGGGTGGCATTGGAAGTTTGTGGGGACCTTTTCTGGGCGCTGTGGTCGTCCAGCTCGTCAATAGAGTTTTATGGCTGGTTTGGGGGGAAGGAACGTTCTATCTCATCATCATTGGGGCGGCCATTTGCACAGTCGTCCTTTTTATCCCCAGCGGGATCATCGGCCTACTGCAATCCAGGATTTTCCTGCCCGGAACCGCCTGGAAAGAAATTCGAAAAAAGGTGAAATGGTAGGAACCCATGCTGTTGCAATCCCATGACTTAACCAAATCCTTTGGAGGATTGGTGGCTGTCAACCAACTCTCCCTGAAGGTAGAAAAAGGAACGATCCTCGGGATTATCGGCCCCAATGGGAGCGGTAAAACAACCTTCTTCAACCTCATCACAGGAATGCTGCCTTCCGATTCAGGAAAAGTGATTTTTAATGGACAGGAGATTACCAAGCTCCGGCCTCACCGAATTGCCCGATTGGGCGTTGGACGAACCTTTCAGATCCCGGCTCCTTTCAGCAAGATGACCGTTCTCGAAAATGTGATGGTCAGCGCCTTCCTCCACACCTCTTCGATGAAGACGGCAAAGAAGAAAGCAGAGGAGGTTTTGAAAAAGGTAGGCCTCGATGAGAAAGCCGATTTTCAAGTCCTCAATGTCACCCTTGAAGATAGAAAACGGCTCGAATTGGCAAGAGCGCTGGCCATCGAGCCTATTCTCCTTCTTCTTGATGAGGTGATGTCAGGACTCACCCCGGTGGAGGTAAAATCTGCCATCAATCTGATCAAGCAGATGCATCACCAGGGCTTAACCATCATTGTCGTTGAACACGTCATGGATGTCATCCTGTCCCTTTGTGACCGGGTGGCCGTGCTGGATTATGGACGAAAGATCGCCGAAGATACTCCTCAAAAAATCGTAAACCATCCGGAAGTGATCCGGGCCTATTTAGGAGAACGCTACCGTGCTCGAGGTTAAACAGATCTCCGTAAGCTACGGTCTTGCACCTGCATTATGGGAGGTTTCCCTTTCTGTTAAGGATGGAAAGATCGTCGCCATAGTGGGCTCAAATGGAGCCGGGAAGAGCACCCTGATGAAAGCTATCTCTGGGCTTATCCACCCCGGAGAAGGAACCATTGAATTTGATCAAAGGCGGATTGACCATCTTCCTCCCCATCAGGTCGCCCGGATGGGAATCGCCCATGTGCCTGAAGGACGCCGGATTTTCCCCCATCTGACGGTGATCGAAAATCTTAAGATGGGAGTTTTACCTATCAAGGGCCAGAAGCGGGCCCAAGAAATTTTAAAAAATGTTTTTAACCTCTTTCCCATCCTTGCGGAACGGCAGCGCCAATTAGGAGGAACACTCTCCGGAGGACAGCAACAGATGTTGGCCATCGGACGGGGCCTTATGTCCGATCCTAAAATCCTCCTTCTCGATGAACCCTCCCTGGGACTCGCTCCCATCATTGTGGATATGGTCTTTGAAGTTATCGCCCGGCTCAATAGCCAGGGACAGACCATCCTCCTCGTTGAACAGAACGCCTTCCTATCCCTTGAAGTGGCCCAATATGCCTATGTCCTTGAGGTGGGGAGAATCGTCCTCGAAGGAGAGGCTTCAAAACTGATTGATGACCCCCATATAAAAAAGGCCTATTTGGGGGAATAGAGTCTTGAGAACAGTTCAGCCATCAAATGTTTATGTTTCTTCGAGTTATGCCAAAACACTAATTTGTCCTATTCGAAGATATAAAAAGAGGTAAGCGACCATGTATGGTTTTTTTAATAAAATCCTGAGGATCAATCTCAAGGCAAAAACCTCTAAGGAAGAACCCATCACTGATTCTGTTTATGAATCCTGTCTGGGTGGAAAAGGGTTGGGTATCCATCTTCTCATGAAGGAAAATCCTCCTGGCGTTGATCCCTTATCTCCTGGCAACAGACTGATCTTCGCCCTCGGCCCGATCACCGATAGCCGGATCTATGGGTCCTGCCGGCATGGCGTCTTCACAAAATCCCCTTTAACCGGAATCTTCTCCGAATCCTATGCCGGTGGGAAAGCCGCAGAACCCATGAGCCGGACGGGATTTGACGCATTCATCTTCGAGGGAGCATCCGATCAGCCTGTCTGGGTTGAAATCTCCGACCACGCCGTGCGCTTCCATGATGCAAATGACCTCTGGGGCAAGGATACATATTCTACAGAGGATGAAGTATTAAAAAAGGTCAATCAAAAGGGAACCGGAGCCCTTGTCATTGGCCCTGCTGGAGAGAATCTCGTCCGATATGCGGTCATTGAAAATGATTACTGGCGGTCCCTTGGAAGAACCGGAGTGGGCGCGGTGATGGGCTCCAAAAAGATGAAGTCGATTGCTTTTCACGGTGCAAAGATGAAGGAGACTGCCGACCCTGACCGGATCGCACAGTTCGCGAAAGAGACGTTGGATCGTGGAAAAGAAAACCCGGGTGTTCAAAACTACCGGAGGATGGGCACGCCGATGCTTGTTGCCATGAACAATGCGGTCGGGGGCTTCCCATCGAAATACTGGCATCTTGGGACCTTTGAAGGATGGGAAAAGATCAGTGCAGAAGCTCTTCTTGAACGATGCCAGGTGAGACCCACTGCCTGTCTTCGCTGTTTTGTGGCCTGTGGAGATTTAAGCGAGGTCAAAGAGGGGAGACACAAAGGTCTCAAGATCGAAGGGCCGGAATATGAGACGATTTACGCCTTTGGCGGACTCTGCATGGTTCACGAGATCGAGGAGATTGCCTATCTCAACGATATCTGCGACCGCCTGGGCATGGACACGATCTCTGCCGGAAGTCTCTGCGCCTTTGCCATGGAGGCATCGGAGATGGGACGGATTCAAGAGAGAATTTCCTGGGGCGATGTGGACAGGATCGCTCAACTTCTCCATGATATTTCATCCAAGAAAGGAATCGGGGCCATCCTGGCAGAAGGGATTCGGCATGCTGCCAAGACCTGGGAGATGGAAGATGTCGCCATCCATGTGAAGGGCCTTGATCCTGCCGGTTACGATCCAAGAATCCTCAAAGGGATGGGCCTCGCCAATGCCACCTCCGATCGGGGGGCTTGTCATTTAAGGGCGACCTTCTATAAAGCCGAACTTGCCGGAATGATCCCAATGGATCAGATGGAAGGAAAAGCAAAGCTCTTCCTTGAATTCGAAGATCGCTTTAACATTCACGACTCCCTGATCTTGTGCCGTTTCTATCGTGACCTTTACTGGGATTGGGCACACCTTTCAGCCATAGTTGAAATGACGACAGGGCTCAAACTGGATGAGGCCGGATTGCGAAAAATCTCATCCACAGTACAGAATGAGACCCGGAGATTCAACCTTCGTGAAGGCATGAAACCGGAAGAAGACACGCTCCCCAAGAGATTTTTTGACGAACCTCTCGGCAAAGATGGAAAGACGATCCGAAGGGAAGACCTCCGTCGGATGCTTCAGGATTACTACGCCCTGCGGGGCTGGAGCCCTGAGGGGATTCCCGGTATAGTTTAATGAGGGTGTAGCCGCACCCTTGAGGGTGCGTTATTCGCAGGCTGAAGCCTACGCCTACCATTTTTTCTATCCATCATCACAGACCCAAGCCCCTTTTAGAAACTTACCGTTGAACATAAATCCCCTCCCCTTGGAGACTGTGTCGTAATGTGGGAATTGGGATGTCTGTCATTCTGAACGAAGTGAAGAATCTAATGATTTCAACTGAATCGATTATAGAGATTCTTCGGCTATCGCCTCAGAATGACATTGCGACACAGTCTCCAAAGGAGAGGGTAATAATTTGAGATTCCTATCTCTGTTTTTGGGACAGATTTTTAATTTGACAAGGTAAAAATGTTTTGCTAATTTGACCGGTATATGGGTGGGGTGAATTACTTCTAATTTGTAAAACCTTTAGGGCGAGATTTAATAGAAAGGAGGGGCAAAAGATGGCTAAAAATATCTCAAGAAGAAAATTTTTGAAGAATGCGGTGATCGGCGGTGCGGCTATCGGAAGCGGATTGGGAAGCTATCGAATCACTTATGGCCAGGCCAAAAAAGCGGCAGGGCCGATCAAGATCGGCGGTCAGGGCGCCATATCGGGAGCCCATGCCGATTACGGCTGGCAGATGACGGCCGGGTCAACAATGGCCATTGAAGAGATCAATTCCAAGGGTGGAGTCTTGGGTCGTAAACTTGAGATGAAATTCATGGACGAAGAATTAAAGCCGGCTACTGCCGTCAAGAATGCAAGGTATCTGGTGACAGACTGGGGAGCGGATGTCCTTTTCGGTGTAGATTCAAGCGGAAGCGCCATGGCATTGGGTCCAGTTCTGGCAGAATTGAATCGTGTCCATATCTTCTGCCACGCCGCCACCCATCGCTTAACAGAGGAACTTGTTGCTCAAAGGCGTATCCCGCAGATCTTCCGGATTTCTGTCCCAACTTATCAAGATGGTATCCTTCCTGCTTTGATTATGGAAGATTTCCCTGAGATAAAAAGATGGGCGGGCATTCACGAAGACTATGAATATGGATATGTAGCCTGGAATACATTTAAAGAAACCATGAAGAAAGTTCGTCCGGATGTCGAGTTTGTATCCATTGCATGGGCTCCTTTCTGGACCATGGATTTCTCATCCCATATTGCTGCTGTAATGGCTGAAAAACCTGATGCGATTCATACGACCAAATGGGCCGGAGAGGGTGTCATGCTCATTCGGCAAGCCCTAACCATGGGTGTATTTGATAATATCAAAGCGTGGTGGCAATGTATGGGTGGCTCTGTTGACGTCCTCCAGGGGATAGCAAGGGAAGTTGAGGCAGATAAGTTTAAGGGAAAATTGTGGGCTTCGGCGCGTTACATCCATAACTACCCGGTCACACCGGAAAATAGAGCTTTCGTTGAGAAATTCATAAAAAGATGGGGTCGGTATCCAAATTATTCTGCTGAAACCAGTTATTCTTCAATCTATGTCATCAAAGCAGCTGTCGAGAAGGCAAAATCTTTAGAAACAGAAAAGCTGATTGCCGCTATCGAAGGAATGGAGATTATGACTCCAGCTGGCAAGAGATATTTTAGACCGGAAGATCATCAAGCTGTTTATAATGTCCCAGGAGGAAGAGTGATTAAAAGTCCTGACTATCCTCTACCCATTCTTGGAGATCTGAGGGTGATACCAGCAAAAGACTATTATCGTCATCCACCTTTTACGCCAATTTCTGCAACAAAATAAAACCTTCGGTTGCTGGAGGTTAGAGGTTTGAGGTTGGGGGCTTAATCTCTCATTTGCCTTCAACCTCTATCCTCCATCCTCAAACGATTTTCAGCTATGCTCGAAAAATTACTTTTCCAGGGTCTTATCGGTTTGAGCTTTTCGATGTACCTTTGGCTCCTTGCCGCTGGACTCACCCTTGTGTTCGGAGTTCTGGGAGTTCTGAATTTTGCCCACGGCAGCTTCTTTATGCTGGGAGCTTATGCAGCTTTCACATTTTATGAAAAACTGGGTATCAATTTTTTTCTCTCCATTTTCCTTAGCCTCGTCAGTGTGGGTATCATAGGAGTAATCTTCGAACGTTTTTTCCTACGTAAAATCTATGATATCGATCTCCCCTATCAATTAATTCTGACCTTTGGCTTTATTCTGATCTTCGATGATCTGGTCAAGATGATCTGGGGCGGTGTGGCCATGATTCCTCCGATGCCCTCTTTCTTAGAGGGAAACTTCTCGATCCTGGGCAGACCCTATCCCTTTTACAATCTCTTCATCATCTTTGCGGGATTGGCTGTTGCAATCGTTCTATGGCTCCTTCTTGAGAAGACATGGTGGGGAAGGATGATCCGGGCCTCTGCATCGGATCGGGAGATGGCGAGCGCAATTGGAATCAATATTCCTGTTCTTTTTACCACTGTTTTTATCTTTGCAGCCATGCTTGCTGCCCTGGGAGGAGCATTGGGGACTCCTGTTCGTGTCGTGGCCCCCGGGATTGGAACAGCCATGATCATTCAGGCTTTTGTGATTACGGTGATTGGAGGACTGGGAAATCTGAAGGGGGCTTTTGTCGGCGCCCTGATCGTAGGCATACTGACCTCTTATGGAATTTTACTCTTTCCCATTTTTGAACTGTTTATCATCTTCGTCGTCATGGTCATTGTGCTGTTGGTAAAACCGGAAGGACTTTTCGGGAAATAAACATTGATCAATACTCAATTATCAATGGGCAATTATCAATTAGGATTATGAGTTATACCGGTTAATCATTGATCATTGAGAAATGAACATTGATCATTGCTAATTGATTTTTATGAAACTACGAATTCTTTTCCTTGCAGCACTCATTCTCTTCCTTCTCCTTCTTCCATTCTTTGGGGGTAAATATCTTCTCTACATGGCGATCCATATCTGCTTGCTTTCTGTATTCGCTCTCGGTTTCAACCTCCTTCTGGGATATACCGGTTTGCTCTCCTTCGGTCAGGCAGGATTTTTTGCTGTGGGCGCCTATGCCTCAGCCAAAATTCTTCTCGTCACTCCATCTCTTCTCTTAGGAACGATTGTCGGAACGCTGGCTGGAGGCATCGCTGCCCTGATTCTCGGCTTCCTCTGCATCCGCCACACTCGAATCTACTTTTCCATGCTCACTCTCTCTTTTGGAATGATGATCTACTCCCTGGCCTGGAAATGGAGAGAGGTGACTGGAGGAGACGATGGGCTGGTGGGCATTCCGAGAGCCCCCCTCCAAATCCCGGGTATCCTCCATCTCGATATGAGTTCCATGGGGCATTATTACTATTTCGTCCTGGTGATTTCCATCATTGCCATCTTCGTTCTCTATCGAATCGTCCATTCCCCCCTCGGCCTCACTTTGAAAGGAATACGGGATAGCGAAAACCGTGTGGCCTTTGCAGGAATATCGATAAGAAACTACCGCCTTCTCGCTTTCACCATCGCAGGATTCTATGCAGGCCTGGCGGGCTCGTTCCTGCCCCCGCTGGAGAATACGGTCACTCCACCCATTGCCCACTGGACCCATTCCGCTGAGCCGGTGATGGTCACCCTCCTCGGCGGCATCCATACTTTTTCAGGCCCTATCGTAGGCTCTGTCCTTTTCTACCTCATTAAAGACATCATTGTCCGTTATACTCAATACTGGTTGATCTGGTTTGGCTCGATCGTTGTCTTGCTTGTGCTGGTCTTTCGCGGCGGAATTGTCATTTTCTTTACAGAAAAAATATGGCCCTGGTTAATAAGAAAATAAACAATTTTTCCTCCCCCTTTAGAGACTGTGTCGTAAATCGCCGTTCCCCCTTCGACACGCTCAGGGCGAACGGCTAAGCAATTGAATTTTAATGTGGCGTGGTCCGTTCGTGGTGAGCTTGTCGAACCACGAGCGGACTTGTGACACAGTCTCTTAGAAAATGGGGAGTCTTGCAAGGTGTGTTGAATGGCTGAACTTCTCAGGACAGAGAAACTTAAAAAATATTTCGGTGTTGTCAGCGCCGCCGATCATATCGATTTATCGATCGATGCGGGGGCGCTCACTTCTATTATCGGCCCCAATGGCGCGGGGAAAACAACCTTCATCAATCTTCTCACGGGAAATATTCCGGTCGATTCGGGAAAGGTCTTTTTCAACAACGAAGAGATCACCCATCTCCCGACCCATAAGAGAGTAAAGAAGGGAATCTGCCGCTCCTTTCAGATCATGAATATCTTCCCCAAACTCTCGGTCTATGAAAATCTCCAGATTCCGGTCTTCTCCCTCTTAAATCGGAGCCTCCATTTTTTCAAACCGGTTTCTAGTCATGCCGATGTGAAGGAACGGGTTGATAAACTGCTCGGAGAGATCGGTCTTTTCGATAAGAAGGATCTTCCTGCAGGCACACTGTCCCATGGAGATCAACGCCTCCTTGAGATTGCGCTGGCCATGGCTCCGGAGCCGAAGCTCCTCTTTCTCGATGAGCCTACGGCAGGAATGAACCCGGTGGAACGGGTGAAGGTCCTGGAAAATATCAGGCGATTGTCGCAGGAGAAACAATCCACCTTTGTGATCGTGGAACATGATATGGACATTGTCTTCGCTCTTTCGGATCGAATCGTCGTATTGCATCGAGGTCAAATCCTGGCAGACGGGTCTCCGGATCAGATTAAACAGAATGAAGATGTCCGCAAGGTCTACCTCGGGGAGGAAATTCTCTGGGAGAAAGTATGATTTTAGAGCAGAGTGTATCTCTTCTTCATATCGACCGGATCAATACCTTTTATGGCCAGAGCCATGTCCTTCAAGATGTCTCCCTGGGCATTGACGAAAAGAAGGTGGTCTGCCTTTTGGGTCGAAACGGAGTGGGCAAAACAACCACCCTACGCTCCATTATGGGTCTCACCCCCCCGCGTTCCGGAAGCATTCTTTTTAATGGAAGAGAGATTGTTGGGAAACCTCCTTTCCGGATTGCCCAGCTCGGGATCGGTTATGTGCCGGATGATCGGAGAATCTTCCCGGACCTCACTCTCTACGAAAATCTCGAACTGGCCCGCAGATTGTCAAAGAAGGGAAAAACCCTCTGGACCTTCGAAAAAGTCTATGACCTCTTCCCTGTCTTCAGGGATCTAAGAGACCGGAAGGGAACCCAGCTGAGCGGAGGGGAACAGAAGATGCTGGCCATTGGACGGGCGCTGATGAAGAATCCCGACCTTCTCCTCCTGGATGAACCTTCCGAAGGTCTCGCCCCCCTCATCGTCCAAAATTTGGTTGAGGTAATCGGCCGTATCCGGAGCGAAGGCGTCACCATTCTCCTGGCGGATCAGAATCTTAAATTCTGCCGCAGGACCTCGGATCGGGGATACATCCTTGAAAAGGGCGTGGTCCAATACCAGTCCATGATGGAAGAGATCTGGCAGAACGAAGAGATCGTAAAGAAATACCTCGTCGTGTAAAGGGATCAGGGCGATAGTATCAAAATAAAATGACTGAATATTTTCGATGCGGAATCGACAGAAATCAGCGGCTGTGTTATTTGACATCGGCGGGATTGATTGGTTAAGCCATTTTCTGCTTCTTTCTCGAATCTTTCCTTTCAGGTCGCATGGCGCGTTTTGGTGGAAGCGAGATGAACATCTTGCCACTTTTAGTCTCTAACTCTTTGAGATCACGGTAGATAATATCTAAGTCGTAGTTAAATTGTTTCGCATAGGAATCACGAATATCACGTACTTCTTCAACAATTGGATCCTTCACCATAGATTATTTCTCATATTATTCATTTTGATTTAGATCTTGTCCCAATCGACAAAGCTAAGAGGCGCGGCGGATTTTCGCTGAGTCCCTCTTGAGCGATTTTTCTGACCGTCTTTTTTTATAATCCGCGTTACATATTCGGCTTCGGGTTCATGCACTGCGGGGGAACCGTCCATCCATGATAAATCTTTACCGATTACCAATTCTTCCATCGTTGCATGATGGGTGTTAGTCATTGGTATTAAGCGCATTTCAAAGCCATGAATCCGGGCCATCCTTTTAACTTCCTCTGCATTATCATAGGTCATTAAAAAATCGCCCTTCAATGTCTCAACCAAGGTAAACAATTGCTCATGATCGAGATCATAATGTTTATATAAACGTTTGCCGGCTTTCTTTCCTCCGGCAGTATATGGAGGGTCGATAAAAAAGACCGCAGCTCGATTTGTGGCAAATTCCCGCATCACTTTCAGTCCATCGTCACATCGGAAGTCAATTCGATTAGCGATATGTTTCAGGTTCAAAAGTCTTTTCGCAAGGGTTCCGGGGTACCAGCGAGAATGAATTCCCTTCCCATTCTCCCCGTATTTTAAGAATCCCGAACCTTTGGCGAGGATACCCCCATGAAATGTTCGATTCTTAAGAATCGTCTGGAATGCTTTCTCTCTTTGAGTGTTTGGCCTTTTCTTCAATTCCCGTATGACAGATTCTTTGGTCAGGTCAAAAGTAAGGACTCGATTAGCCAACCATTCGGCATCACCGCGAATGATGGATTTCCAGACAGCAGCGATCTCTTCGTCTAATTCAACCATAACTGCCTTTTCAACAAGATTCTCAAAGAGAGCAGTAAGGGTAATTATCCCTCCACCCGCAAAGGGCTCAACAAGGATACTTGGCTTTGGGTATTTATCCTCTAACCAGTGTCTGAATGTCGGCACAAACCACGTTTTTCCCCCGGGGTAGCGGAAAGGGCTTCGTTGTGGAACAGAGGCTACATTTACCGGCTTAGGTATTTCTAATTCACCGGATAGTCCAGGAAATAGGGACGATTGTCTCAATGCATGCATCTCAGAATGGCCTCTCGATCGTTTTGTTCACCGGAGGAGTTTCTAACCGCTCATCCAGTTTTTCTTGAAGCAGTTTTATGAAGTCCTCCACTTTTCCTGGTGAGGCAGTGGTGATTGAGACAAGGGCTGGTTCGAATTCGGTGAAGACTTCGTCCACCTTCTTAAGGTAATATCTCCCCGGTCCTTTCCCTTTTGCTTTTATCAATTCCAAATCATAAATAAGCCATACAATATCAGCATCTGATTTTGCCACTTTCTTAAGAGGGGGCAAAGTACCAAAGAAACTCTTGTTAAGCGCTACAGCAATCTTCTTTTTCCAGCTGTGTAAAATTCCGCCTTTGAAAAGAAGTTGTGGGGCAAGTCTTTTCCGGGATGATGAAAGGTAATCAGGTCGAGGGTAGTTGGGTTCTTTAGACCAATCCATCGATGCCCGGGCTTTCGGGGCCTTCATAAAGAATTCAAATGGTTCACGTACATTCCCCGAGATGTATACCGCTTGAACTTCGAGCGCCCCGAAATCATATATCTTCCCCTTATCGTCATAGGCAACAAGCACAACATCAATATTCCCAGCGGACTTTCCTCGCGAGTCGTTCAAACGGACCTCGGTCAAGGAACTCCAGGTTGCATTACCCTTGAAAAAGAAGGAGGCAGCGTCATCGGTAATGATCCAGTCTTCGCGAAATCTGATGGGGCAGGTAATCACTGGATGAGTTTCATGATAAATGCTGCATACGCCCAAAGGATCTTTGGCTTTGTCTTTTGTACAATTCGGGACTTTATTGTTAAATCGGAAAAGGCGATGTGAGCGGTATCTATTGGCATTTTCAGATTGGTCGGTTGTTAAGTAACCGAAGACTTCTGCAAGCGGCTGTCCTGCATCGACCATGTGACCCATCCTTCTTGGATCAAGTATCTAACTTTGTATCTTTTAAATTCCAAAATAAAACTGTGATATTGATTTCCTTGAATCTTATACTTGTCAACAGACTTTGTCAAAGTAATTTTCATGGATTCATTAGACACCAGGCTGCTATTTATCTGAGTCATGTCAAATGGTTGTTGTTTCGAATATAAAAGTCATCCCGGGACACCCAGCTCCTTTTGGATCTGGGTGTAAGCTTCGGAGAGGTTTTCGGGGGTGACCTGGACCGGTGCGCTGAAACGGACCTTGATGGAATTGAAAGGCAAAGGGATCCTCTTTCGATCCCAGCCTCTCAATTTAAAGAATCTTGCTACGGAGAATTCAATAGAGATGACCGGGACGCCGCTCTGGCGCGACATATGGAGGATACCTTTGTGGAGAACATAGGGAGGTCCGTATGGGCCGTCGGGTGCCAGAACGGTGGAGTAACCCTGCTTGAGGCACTCGACGATTTCATCTGCTGCCTCCCGTCCGGAATGGCCGGTTGACCCAAAGATGATTCTTTCCACTCCGACAAAACGGAGAAAGATATGCAAGTGTTTCATGAGCCAGCCGGGGTGCTCCATCCAGACGTGATGAGCGTGTTTCATGAAAACGCAGAAATAAAGAGGGGTGAAGGTATGCCATATGCAGAAGATGTAGTTTGACCTTCCCTCCAGATGTTCTTGGCCGCTATACTCGATCCTGCTGGTATGGTGGACGAGAGCGGAATAGACGAAGAGTCCAAGAGCAATACTGTATGCATAAAACCAGTGGAGCGGCCGCAGCAGCGCCGGAACAGTGTCTACGCGGTATATGTTCAGGAAAGACTGAAAAACGGGATGAGGCATGAAACCTATTTTTATCAGAATGATCAGGATTATTCAAATGAAAAATCTATTTATCGGTTTAAAATAAACTTTTAAAATCCCTCCTCACCTCCCTTTGCCAAAGGGAGGTAAAACAATCCCTCCATGAAAATTAAGATTGAATCGGGGCGCTTCATTATGTTAAAGAACCTGATTAAAAATACCGAATGGAGAGGGATGATGAAAGAAGATGAACTTCACCTGATTCTTGCAAGAACCCACCGGGATTACATCAAGGGAGGAATCACCGTTATCACCAGGGGAGAAGGCGCCCGGGTCTATGACCGGGATGGCAAAGGCTATCTTGACCTGGTGGCTGGAATGACCCGTCCGGTCCATGTCGGTTACGGCCGTGAAGAGATCGCCCGGGCGGCATATGAGCAGATGGTCCAGCTCTGTTACTATACGCCCATGCAGTTTGCCAATGAGCCTGCCCTCAAGCTGTCCGAAGTCCTTTCGAATTTAACTCCCGGGAAATTGAGCTGGTTCTTTTTTGTCTCCAGTGGCTCCGAGGCAGTGGAATCAGCCATCAAATTGGCAAAACATTACCATTTCTATAGAGGAGACAGAAAACGTTATAAAATCATCTCCCGGCGGGGCGCCTATCACGGAGTCACGGGCGGAGCCTTAAATATTCTCGGCACAGTCCTTCCCATGCGGCAAATCATGGAGCCCCTTGCCCCCGGGACGATCTTTGTGGAATCCCCTTACTGCTACCGTTGCCCCCTCCGCCTTACCTATCCCGATTGCGAGATCGCCTGCGCTACGGACATTGAGCGGATCATCCAGTTCGAAGATCCCGAACAGATCTCTGCTTTCATCGGCGAACCGATTCAACAGGGATTCGGCGCCTATGCTCCTCCGAAAGAGTATTGGAAGATCATCCGGGAAATCTGCGACCGTTATGGAATTCTCCTCATCGACGACGAGGTCATTTGCGGATTCGGCCGAACAGGCAGATGGTTTGGCATCGAACATTTTGACATCCAGCCCGATCTCATGACGATGGCAAAAGGGATCTCGAGCGGATATGTTCCGCTTGGAGCCGCCGGATGCACGGATGCGGTCATGGAACCGATCGAGATCTTCCAGCACCTCCATACCTATTCCAACCATCCTGTGGCCTGTGCCGCAGCCCTGAAAAATATCGAGATCATGCAGAGGGAAAATCTCATTGAAAATTCGCTGCGCATGGGGATCTATTTTCTCGAAGGGTTAAAAACGCTCGAGCATCACTCAACCGTCGGCGAAGTCAGGGGGACAGGGCTCTGGACAGCCATTGACTTCACTTCGGATAAGAAAAAGAGAGCCCCCTTCCCTGTTCAACGGGTCAACCGGCTGATTGAACGGGCCAAGAAGAAAGGATTGATGATCAAGACGATGGGACAGACCCTCGAGTTCGCTCCTCCACTCATCATCCGGAAGGAAGAAATTGATGAGGCCATACGGATATTGGATCAGTGCATTACGGAAGAGGAAAAAGAATTGAATCTGTAACAGGGCGCTCTTCCCCACTCAAACGTTCAAATGATCAATAACAATATCAAACATTGAGAAAATCTTTTTAATCATTTTTGGATTCTTCCTGCTTTAACACAGTCATTAATCTACCGATCACCCTGAGGCCCTCGAAGGGTGAGGCATCGGACCATTCATGCTTCGACAAGCCTGTTCTGAGTAAACCTTTCACCCTTCGACAGGCTCAGGGCGAACGGTTTTTTTTACGAATGTCCTGAGCAAAGTCGAAGGAAGGTCTCGGTACAAACGATTTCTCCAACTCAAAACCCTGAAGAATCTTAAATGGAACCTACCCCTCTCGAAAAAACCTTCCGAAAAAAATCTCTTGACAGGGCATGAGGATTCCAGTAATATTCGGGCAGTTTTTATAACACTGTTCTGTATATAGAACTTCCCTTGAGGTTACTATCCTGTGAGCAGCCTTCCCCGGGAGAAAAAGAAAACGAGCAAGAAGAAATCCTCTTACAAGCCCATTGTTCCGGCCGTGGATCAGGCCTCCCGGATCCTTCTCTGTTTGAGTAAAAATTCCAATTTCAAGATGGGGCTGACCGAGATCTCCAGAGAAGTCGGGATTCATAAAAGCAAAGGCTTCTCCATCCTCAACACCCTTAGCCAGTTTGGATTTGCGGAAAAAGATCTCCAGACCAAAACTTACTCGCTCGGTCCCGGTCTCCTTTCCCTATCACGGCATGTTTTAGATAACATTCGTTATCCGGAAGTGGTCGCTCCCTTTCTCCAGCGCCTCGCTGTTGAAACGAATGGAACGGCTATCTTCGGATTGATAAATGGCGAACATGTCATCGTGGTCGGCAAACATGAAGGAAATCAGAATATAGGGTTTACTGTTCGGCTTGGGCACCAGTTTCATATCACTCTGGGCGCCCACGGGAAATCCATTTTAGCTTTCATGCCTGAGACTGAAAGGGAAAAAATACTGTCTCGAAAGAAGGTCTTCTTCTATTTGGACCCATCCCGCGTGGATAGGGAGTTTCTGAAGGAAGAGCTGGCGAGATGCAGAGCTCTTGGATATTCGCAAGATATTGGGAACATCACTCCTGGAGCCAATGTGGTCAGCGCTCCCTTGTTCGCGAACCATGAGAAATTGATTGGCTGCCTCATCCTCATCGGAACCTTTCCGGAGAAGAGAATTCAGGAATACGGACCAAAGGTGGCCGATATGGCTTTCCAAATCTCACAAAAACTCGGCGCTAATGTTGAAAACATTTACCCCGTTAGAAAGCCCCACTGCTTGCAGCGGGGATGAAGATTCAATTTCGTTCAGAGTGAACAAGGGGGTTAACCCCTCGTGTGAGTCGGTCCTTTAAAAGGCCGAAGGCTTTCTAACGGGGTTTACCCAAAACAATCGAGAAACGCAGGGAAATAGGAGGGATAATGAACTATTGGAATCCATACTTGGAGACGCTGCCCAGAGAGTCATACGGTCAAATTGAGCTTTCCTACTTTCGGAAGATGTTCTCCTTTGCCAAGGAGCACTCAGCCCTCTACCGGGAAAAGTTGAAGGGAGTGGATGAGGGGGATATCCGGTCTCTTGACGACCTCAAGAAGATTCCCCTCACAGAAAAAGAAGAGATGAGGAAATATCAGGAGGTGGAGCCCTTCCCTTACGGAGGGCTTCTGGGAAGCGATATTGAAAGAGTGACCACCTTCAGACAGACCAGCGGTACAACCGGGAAACCTATCTACGTTCCCGAAACCTATGAAAGCTGGCAATGGAGGGTCGAAGCATGGTGCCATATTCTCTATATGGCAGGCTTCAGACCCCGTCACAGGGTCTTTCTTCCCTTTGGCTACAATGTTTATGTCGCCTTCTGGGAAGCCCACTTCGCCTCCGAAAAGGTGGGCTGCGAGCTTGTCCCCGGCGGGGCGCTCGACACAAAGGGAAGGATCCGCAAGATTCTGGAGATCCGGGCCAACGGGATGATGAATACTCCGACTTATGGGCTTCACATCGCCGAGGAGGCAAAATCGATGGGTATCGACCCCGCCTCTTTCGGAATCGAAAGGATGCTCTGTGCGGGAGAACCAATGCCATCCGCCACGAGAAAAAGGCTGGAGGAACTCTATCAGTGCCATGTCTTCGATCATATCGGCGGGACGGAACCGTGCGCATGGGCGGGTATGTGTGAAGCCAAAGACGGCATGCATATCATCGAGCCTTTCTTTCTGGTCGAGATCCTTGATCGTGAAACGCTCCAGAAAGAGGTAAACGAAGGGGAGATTGGCGTTGCGGTCGTCACCCCTCTCGGCAGAAGGTCTTTCCCCCTGATACGGTTCAATACAAAGGACCTTGTGATCAAAGGAGAAGAATCCTGCCAATGCGGAAGAACCTCAAGAAAGATCAAAGAGGTTGTGGGAAGGATTGATGATCTCCGGAAGGTGCGGGGCGTACTCTTCTCGCCAAAAACGGTGGAGGAGGTGATCCGGAAGGAGTTTCAGGAGGTCGAGGAGTTCGAAATCATTGTGGAGAGAAGAGGCCTGATGGACGTCATCACGCTTAAGGCCGAAGTCAACCCGCAACTTTCGATCAGTTCGATCGAGCAAACAAAAAACCGGCTCCATGAGGCTCTGAAGATCGCCACCAACCTGACCTTCCATGTCATCATGGAACCTCCGGGGTCGCTCCCCCGCTACACGCTCAAGGCAAAACGTTTTAAGGACTTAAGGGACATCTGAAAAATTTAGGCAACTCTTGATATCTGTGTAATCTTTTTTGAAATCTGTGTCATCATAAGAGCGTGAAGATTTTTTTAGAGCTCTCACTTAAGGAAAGGAGGCAAAGATGAATGAGCAGATAAGAAATGAGATCGAAAGGATTGAGGAAAGCGCCAGAAGGCTACAAACCCTGGCACAGGATAATCCTGCCATCCTCAGGAATGCGGATATCCTTTTGACCTTTGTCTATATTCTTAAGTTTATCACTCCTGTAGGGCGGCTAGACCCGGCCACGGGAGGTAAGGAGGAGAGCTGATGGAAGAGGTGAAAAAGATTCGAACGGCGTGCCGGAGTTGCCACGGAGGCTGCGGGGTCATCGCCCATGTCAAAGACGGCAAGGTGATCAAAGTGGAGGGAGATCCGGATTCCCCCATCAGCCATGGAACCCTGTGCAGCAAGGGACTGGCCATCACCCAATTGGCCTACCATCCGGATCGGGTCCTCTACCCCATGAAAAGAATGGGGGCCAAGGGAGAAGGCAAATGGAAACGAATCTCATGGGATGAGGCTCTGGATACCATCGTTGAAAAATTTAAAAAAGTTGTCGCTGAATACGGTCCGGAATCGATCGTTGTCGGTCAGGGGACCGGCCGGGATTTTGAAAGCCATCTCTACCGTTTTGCCAATCTTCTCGGGACCCCGAATGTTCTTACCGCCGGGCATATGTGTTATGTCTCCAGGGTCGGATCAACCCTGATCACCTGCGGCACTTTGCCCATTGCCGATTACGAAGGTGGGCCCAAATGCATCGTCATGTGGGCCTGCAATCCGCAGTGGACCAACCCGGATGAATACAAGGGGGAGAATTTCTGGAGGGCTTATAAGAAAGGCGTCAAATTGATCTGCATCGATCCCCGAAAAGGATTTATCGCTAATAGAGCAGACCTCTGGCTTCAAATCCGCCCGGGGACGGACGCTGCCCTTTCGATGGGGTTTCACCGGGTGATCATTGAGGAAGAGCTTTATGAGAGGGATTTTGTTGAGAACTACATTAACGGCTGGGACGCCTTCAAGGAAAGGGTGATGAAGGAGTATCCCCTGGAAAAGGTTCAGGAGATCACCTGGGTTGACAAGGAGCTCATCCGGAAAGCGGCCAGGATGTATGCCACAACCAAGCCGGCCTGTATTCATTGGGGCGTCCCAACGGAACAGACGATCAACTGCGTCAATTACACGCGGGCAACGACTGGATTAATGGCGATTACAGGGAATTTGGATGCTCCTGGTGGAAATGCCCTCTTTGTAAATCCGCCTACCCGGACAGTGGCCGAATTTTCCCGCCATCGTGACCTTTCCCAGGAACAGCAGAAAAAAAGATTGGGCGGAGATCAGTTTAAACTTGGAGCCAGGGTTGCCCTGATCAACCCCAAAAAAGCATGGGATGCGATCGTTACCGGCCAACCCTATCCCTTGAAGGCCGGAATTCTTTGCGGCAGCAATCCAGTGATAACAAGGGCCAACGCTAAAGAGGCTTATGAGGCGCTGAAGAAAATAGAGTTCCTCGCTGTCATCGATTTCTTTCTCACACCGACAGCCGAGCTGGCTGATATCTTTCTGCCTTCAGGCAGCTGGCTTGAGCAGAACCACGTCGCAGACAACTGGAAACGGCACGGCTATGTCTTAGCCAGACAGAAATGCGTGGAGATTGGGGAATGCTGGCAGGACCACAAGATCTTTCTTGAACTGGGCAAACGAATGGGCCAGGATTGGCCTGACACCGTGGAGGATGCGCTGGATTATCTCCTCGAGCCCTCCGGACTGACATGGGAGCAATTCAAGGAGAAAGGATATCTGCGAGGGGAGATGGTCTATTACAAATACAAGCAGAGAGGGTTCTCCACCCCGACGAAGAAGGTGGAACTCTATTCGACCGTTCTGGAGAAATGGGGTTACGATCCACTTCCCAAATATGTCGAAGTCCCCGAGAGCCCGGTTTCAACGCCCCATCTTCTCAAAGACTACCCGTATATTCTGAATGCAGGACTCCGGACTCCGACTTTTTTTCATTCAGCGAACCGGCAGATACCTGCTTTGAGGGAGATACGACCCGATCCCATTGTAGAGATTCATCCGGAGACCGCCAGGAAACATCATATTAAAGAGGCTCAATGGGTTTATATTGCCTCACCGAGGGGGCGCATCAAACAGCGCGCAAAACTGAATGACAACATTGATCCAAGAGTAGTCGTTGCAGAGCATGGGTGGTGGTTCCCTGAAATCAAAGACCCGGGTCACGGTTGGAATGTCTCCAATGTCAATATTCTGACCGACAATGCCTATGAGACCCTTGACCCTGCGATGGGCTCCACCAATCTGAGAGTCTGTTTGTGCAATATCGCTTCCTGTGAAGAGTGAATAACGATTTCACAGATTTTTAAAATAGATTACACAGATTATGCTTTTTTTCCAATTTTTAATCGGTGTAATCATTCCTTAATCTGAGTAATCAGAGATTTCTAAATCTTTTAGAAATCTCAAGAGGAGGAAAGCAATGGGAAAAGTATCCTTGTTGTTCAATGAAGATGAATGCATGGGTTGCCATGCCTGTGAAGTGGCCTGCAAGCAGGAACATGAACTTGGCGTAGGCCCGAGAGTGGTCAGGGTTCTTGAAAGGGCTCCCTTTTTTAAGCCCTTGTTTTGTCACCATTGTGACAATGCCCCCTGCGCCCTGTCCTGTCCGGAAGATGCCATCTCCATCGACCCGAAGACAAAGGTCGTTCTTGTGAATGAAGAAAAATGCAATGGCTGCGATGCGGTGGCAGGAAAGTCCGGAGTTGAAAAACAGCAGACATCTCCGTGTAAGACAGAGTGTCCGGCGCATATCGATGTCCAGGGATATGTCAACCTTGCGGCCAAAGGGGAATTTGAGGAAGCCCTTCAACTCATCAAGCTCGCAAACCCCTTCCCTTCCATATGCGGACGGGTCTGTCATCATCCCTGCGAGTCGGGGTGCAACCGCGATCAGATCGATGAGCCCGTAGGGATTCGCTCCATTGAGCGTTTCCTGGCCGATCTCGATATGAAGGCTGACAGGCGTTACATGCCGGAAATAAAATCAAAGAAAAAGGAAAAGGTCGCCATCATCGGATCGGGTCCTGCCGGTATGACCTGCGCCTACTACCTGGCTCAAGAAGGCTATAGGGTAACGGTCTTTGAGAAAGGCTCCGTATTGGGCGGAATGCTCACAACAGCCATACCCTCCTATCGGCTTCCTCAAAAAATTGTCGAAGCTGAGATTCAACTCATTCGTGATATGGGCGTGACCATGAAAACCGGCGTGGAGGTCGGCAAGGATAAGACCATCGGTCAATTACGCCAGGATGGGTTCAATGCCTTCTTCTTGGCCATCGGCGCCCAGCAAAGTGTCCGGCTCGGCATTGAGGGTGAGCATTTGGAAGGGATTTACGGTGGTTTGGATTACCTCCGTCAACTTAATCTCGGAAAACCAGTGAGGTTCGCGGAAAAGGTTGCCGTAATTGGCGGAGGCAATGCGGCGATGGATGCCGTAAGATCGGCACGCCGGGTGGGATCTGAGAAGGCCTTTATCCTTTACCGGCGAAGCCTGGAGGAGATGCCTTCAAGACCCGAAGAGATTAAAGAGTTCCGGGAAGAAAAGATCCCTATCAAGCTCCTGACTCAGCCTGTGCGTTTTATCGGCAAAAACGGCCGCGTCAATGCAATCGAGTGTGTCAAAATGCGCTTGACCGAACCTGATGGAAGCGGCCGTCGGAAACCAGAACCTGTCCCGGGCTCGGAGTTTACGATGAAAGTCGATGCCGTGATTACTGCCCTCGGACAGGAATCCGATTGGTGCTGCCTGACCCAGGAGTGCGCCTGCACCTTGAACGAATGGGGAACCATGAGGGTTGATTCCCTGACCCTTCAAAGCGATGATCCCGATATCTTCGCAGGGGGAGATGCCATCAGAGGTCCTCAAAGCCTGGTCGTGGCTATTGCGGATGGAAGACAGGCAGCCATTTCGATCAACCGGTATTTGAGCGGCCAGAACCTCCGGCTGGGGAGAGATACGGAATTGAAAGCGATCACAGAACCCAGGAAAGAAAAATATGATCCCGCTCCCCGGGCTCAGATGGTCTCTCTTGATCCTCAAAAACGGGTCAGGAGCTTCAGCGAAGTCCAGAAGGGATTGACCAAGGGAGTGGTAATTCAGGAGGCCAAAAGATGTATCTCCTGCGGCACCTGCTGTGTTCAGGCCTGTCCGTATGAGGTCATGCAGTTTGACCAGGATGTCACTAAGGCAACGAAGTGCGACCTCTGTGTTGAAAAGCGAGGGCGGAAAGAGATCCCTGCATGTTTTGCGATTTGTCCGACACGATGTATTTCCTGGGGTGATCCAAAGGAGTTTCCAAAAGAAGTTTATGCGGGGCTATGAGGCCTCACAAAAGATCAATGATCAATGGTCAATGATCAGTACCCAATGAACAATGCGAAAACCAAAGTTTTGTAACATTGATAATTGATCATTGCTAATTGGTCATTGACCATTTCCTTTTTCCACGGCGATGGAACACGTGACACAACAACCCCCAACATGGAAAGACCCCAAAACCGGATTGGAATGGCAGTGGGAATCTCCGGGCGAGATGACCTGGCATGAAGCCCGGGAATATGCAGCATCGCTTGCATTGGATGGTAAAACGGATTGGCATTTACCCGCCTTGGCAGAACTTGAATCTTTGCTGGACAGGACGAAGGCGCGTCCTGAGGGCAGGCCCCCTGTGCGGGAAGATGTTATCTTCAGGGATAACCTGTCCTACTGGTCATCAACGACGTTTGAGGACGATACTCAAAACGCATGGATTGTCATGTTCGACGGCGCCTATGTGCTGAGTTACTGTAAGAGCAACCTGTATCATGTCCGCTGTGTCAGAGGGTAGGATGGTAACCCCTCAGTTATGTTTTTTTTATCCCCCTTTGGCAAAGGGGGATAAAGGGGGATTTTAAAAATATGTTTGGAAAATCTCCCCCTACCCCTCTTTGCCCTCCGGGCCAGAGACCCTATGGGCCGGCGGCCAAAGAGGGGTAGAAAAATATATTCGTATTACTTGAACTCGTAACTGAGGCATTTTTAGGATGCCCCTTTCAGGTTGACATCGATATCTTTCTAATGGTAGGAATACAAAAATGTTGGCATCATCATTTCATACTACAGGAGGTGGAAGATGAAAAAGATTGTTCTATTTTTGCTCTTCATTTCTCTCTTCACTTTTGCAACCCGCTCCCTTGCGCCTGCGGCAGAGGTCATCAAGTTGAAGGCCGCCAATTACCTCCCGGTCACTCACCCCATGTCGCTTCTCACCGGGTGGTTTTGCGACGAAGTGAAGAAGCGGTCAAACGGTCGGGTGGAAATCGCCTACCATCCCGGCGGCACGCTCCTCTCGCCGGTCAAGATGTATGACGGCGTAGTCACGGGCATCGCAGATTTGGGTTTTTCTCACATTCAATATACCCGGGGGCGATTCCCTGCAATGGAAGTCTTCGATCTGCCCCTGGGGTTTCCGAGCGGCTGGGTGGATACGCAGGTGGCCACCGACTTCTTCAACAAGCACAAACCGAAGGAATGGGATGATGTTCGGGTCCTTTATGTAACCACGACCGGACCGCTCATCCTTCAAACGATCAGCAAACCCGTCAGGACCCTTGAGGATTTGAAGGGTCTCAAGATCAGGGCAACGGGACAGCTTGCTGACATCATCAAGGCGCTGGGGGGCATTCCAGTTCCCCTTCCCATGCCCGATGTTTACGAGTCCCTGAGAAGAGGCGTCATTGAAGGAGTTTCGGTAGACCTTTCCACGCTCAAGTACTGGAAGTTTGCAGAGGTGACAAAGTTCGTTACAGCCTACTGGCAGCTCGGAACTGGCATTACCTTCTATTACGTAATGAACAAAAACAAATGGAATGGCCTTCCTCCTGACATTCAGAAGATATTTACCGAAGTGGCGCTCGAGGCCAGAGAAAAACAGGCAGCCCTGTGGGACCAGATGGATATCGAGGGGAAGGACTTGTTCTCGGGCCAGGGAGGACAGGTGATATCCCTTTCGGATGCCGAGGCGTCGAGATGGATCAAGGCTGTTGAACCGGTGATAGCGGATTACAAAAAAAGCATGGTTACCAAAGGATATAAAGAAGCTGACGTGGATGGCTGGCTCAAATACATCAAAGAGCGCATCGAGTACTGGCATAAAGAGCAGAAAAAGAGAGGATTTACCTCTGTGTTCTAAACAAAACAGATGTGTCCCCTCACCCTCTCCCTCTCTCCCGAGAGAGAGACTGTGTCGTACTGAGCCATTCGCCCTTCGACACGCTCAGGACGAACGGCTAAATAATTGAGTTTTAATGCGCAGTGGTCCGTTCGTGGTGAGCCTGTCGAACCATGAACGGACTTGCACCACAGTTTCGGAATGAGTGAGGGGAAGGAAGCATGATGACCACCTTCTTCCGTATCTTTCGATACATCAGTAAAATCCTCAGCTTCATCGCTGGCATTGCGCTCACCTTCATGATGCTTCTGACCGTTGCCGATGTCCTCCTGAGAGCAGGTGGCCATCCCATCATCGGGACTTATGAAATCGTCGCCCTCTTTTTGGCGCTCGTGATTGGATTCGGCATTCCCCAGGTTTCGATGGACAGGGGCCATGTCTACATGGAATTCCTCCTGGATAAATTCTCCAGGAGGGGCAGAAACGTGATGAACATTCTTACACGACTGCTATGCTTCTTTCTGTTCGCATTCATAGGGTATAACCTATTGAATGTCGGGGCTGTCTATAAAGCCTCCGGGGAAGTGACATCCACCATCAAGCTTCCCTTCTACCCCGTCGCCTACGGCGTGGCCATCTGCTGCTTTCTCGAGTGTGTCGTCTTTCTATTCGACATCTTCAGAATCCGGAAGGGTCAATATGAGTGAGATCGTTATCGGAATCACGGGTCTCATGGTGCTGCTTCTCCTCTTCGGAACAGGGATCGAGCTGGGTTTCGCCATGGCGTTGGTCGGCTTTGTGGGTTTTGCCACCCTGAACGGCTTTCATGCCGCGATGAACCTCCTCTCACGGGATGTCTTTGAGGTCATCACCAATTATGGCTACACGGTCTTCCCTCTCTTCATTTTAATGGGGCAGATTGGATTCAATGCCGGCATAGCGACCAGGCTCTACAACGCGGCCCACAAATTCATTGGCCATGTCCCCGGGGGCCTGGCGATGGCCACGGTGATAGGGGCGACTGCGTTCAAAGCGATCTGTGGCTCGTCAGCAGCCACATCGGCTACCTTTGCGAGCGTTGCCATCCCGGAGATGGACCGGTATGGTTACGACAAAAGACTCTCCGCCGGAATCGTGGCCACCGTTGGGACGCTTGGCGTCATCATCCCGCCAAGTGTCACGCTGATCATCCTGGGCATTCTCACAGAACAGTCCATCGGACAACTCTTTCTCGCCGGCATCCTCCCCGGACTGATCATCGCCCTCTTTTTCATTGGCATCATCTATGGATGGGCGAAAATCAATCCCGCTATTGCGCCCATGTCTGAACGTTCGACCTGGGGAGCGAGAATGCGCTCGATCCCAGAGGTTTTCTGGGTCGTGATTGTCTTTGTCCTGGTCGTGGGAGGGATCATGCGAGGTTTTTTTACCCCTACGGAAGCAGGGGCAGTGGGGACCTTCGCCGTCCTTCTTCTATCCTTACTGAAGCGTGACATGACCTTTAAGAAATACTTCATGTCGCTGCAACAGACCCTCCGGACCGCCATCATGCTCCTTATGCTGATTGCGGGCTCCACTGTCTTAGGCCACTTTATCGCAGTGACCGGCATCCCGCAGGCAACGGCGGACTGGATCGCCTCGCTCCCATTAAATCGCTACTTCATTATGATCCTGATCTGTCTTGTTTACGAACTCGGAGGATCGTTTATCGATGACCTCGCCTTTATGATCCTGGCCACCCCTATCTTTTATCCTGCCGCCCTGAAACTCGGCTTCCATCCTCTCTGGTTCGGGATCGTCATCGGCGTTGTCGCCATGATTGGCGTTGTCATTCCACCGGTGGCCATCTGTGTCTTTGTAGTAAAGAATATCACCAAGATTCCCATGGGGGTTATCTATAAGGGAGTAGCGCCGTTTTTAATCTCTCTCATTCTTGTCTGGGGCCTGCTCTTTCTCTTTCCGCAGTTAGCTCTCTGGCTTCCTTCAATCTTCTTTAACTAAGAGCAATACATATAGCGGAAGGGTGAAGAAATCGATTTATTTTTTTATGTCATTCCGGCGAAAGCCGGAATCCAGAGTTTTAACACGTTACAATGCCCTGGACCCCGGTTTTCACCGGGGAGACGAAAAGGGTCCAATTTTTTCACAGTTTCGGGGAATAAAAGTGTGACCGGGCAATTTAAGAGTTATTTTCTATCAATCAGGGGAGGAAACCGATGAATTCAAGAGAAAGAGTGCTGACCACCATCGCCCATAAAGAACCGGACAGGGTTCCCCTTTTTTTCAATGCGATCGAGGCCAAGTTCGTCCGCGCCATCGGCCAGGGGGATATGATTCAAACCTGGAAGCAACTCGGTGTGGATGTATTTGTCGTTGCCCGAAGGTCATGGTGCGAAGGGAAACCGGCAGGGCTCGGTTATTCGCCCGACCCGCCCCCTCCCGAAGAATCGCTCGGAGGAGCCATCTATGCCGGCTGGAACGGGGTTGACGAGTTTGGCAGAAGGTGGGAGCACGGAAGATATCTCGGTGGCGCGGTCGCGACCCGGGAAGATCTTCACAAGTATTCCCCGAAACTCAGACTCAACGAACGGTTTAACAAAGCCATGATGGAGGACTGGAAAAAGAACCATGGAGACCATGCCTTCGCCCTCTTCTCACATTCCGGTCCCCTCGGCTTAACCATCGAAGCCTTCGGACTCATTGAGTTCTGTTACGCCCTGCTAGACAAAAGAACGCTGATCCATAAAAGCGCTGAGTTGAAGACCGAATGGTTTATCGAGACTTCGAAATATGCCGTTGAGCTGGGAGCCGACTTCGTCATCCTGGGCGATGATATGGGGTTCAAGGGGCATGGATATGTCTCCCCTTCCGACTTCAGAGAATTCGCCTTTCCCTACTACCGCCGGATCGTGGACTCGCTTTCGGTCCCGGTGTTCTGGCATTCCGAGGGTTATATCCGCGAATATATCCCGATGGCAGTCGAAGCGGGGATCAAGGGAATTCACGGACTGGAGCCGGGAGCCGGAATGAACATGGGTGAGATCAAGAAAGAGTTCGGCAAAGACCTCGTTCTTCTTGGAAATATGGACGGAAATGAGGTCTTATGTCAATCGGATCTCGCCCTGGTTAGAAAAGAGGTGGACCGCTGTTTGAAGGAAGGAATGGAAGGGGGCGGATTTATGCTCTCCATTGCCGGGTCTGCCCATGAGGCCATTCAACTGGAAGCCCTGATCGAAATGTGTCACTACAACCAAAAAGCCGGCCTCTATCGGTAGGGAATCCCCCACCCCCACCCCCACCCAACCCTCCCCCCTACCTTCGCCGAAGCGCCTGCCCTCCGCAAGGCTTCTGGAGGCGGGGCTTCGCGCAGGCAGGCTGAAAGGGAGGATAATTGTCACGTCCTTTGCGTAATCCCTCCCCCTTCAAGGGGGAGGTCAGGCCGCCGGCTCGGAGAGCCTCTGGCTCGGAGAGAGGGGGATGGGGAATCTGTTGGAGTGCTCCTTGTGTACAGCGCCTCATTTATGGGTAAAGATCAGTTTGGCAAAGAGGGGTTCGGGGAGATTTTATGAAGTAAATGCCTAACCACTTATGAACTTCTTATTAAATTTCATTTCAACGGTGTCGAAAAGGTCCGACGGCAGTCCTCAAGCAGGAAGGAAAGAGGGATGACCTATAAGGAGCGAATGATTCAGGCAGCCCGCGGAGAATGGGCAGATTGGCTCCCCTGAGCCCCGAGACTGGAAATGTAT
Source organism: Deltaproteobacteria bacterium RBG_16_49_23 (assembly GCA_001798855.1). Lineage (GTDB taxonomy): Bacteria > Desulfobacterota > BSN033 > BSN033 > UBA1163 > RBG-16-49-23. The sequence goes on from MGQQ01000169.1 coordinate 36,198, forward strand.
GATCACCCCGCAGAAATCCGCCAGCTTTGCGAGGACATGGAGCCCTATTTTGATCAGCCCATGACCAAAGTGACCATCTCCGATGTCAAGAGAGCCTTTCGGGAAAAAGTCACCATCTTCGGCGGTATTCCCTCCGTAGCGCTTCTCGAAGAGTCGATGTCGGATGGAGAATTCGAACTGTTTATGAAAAGACTCTTTCAGGACATATCCCCGGGGGATCGTTTCATTCTCGGCGTAAGCGACACCACCCCGCTAAACGCCAAATTCGACAGACTCCTCCGCATCACAGAGATGGTCCGCGAATGGGGAGAATTACCGATGACAGTTTAGATCAAGGACTCAACGGAGGTTAGAATATTTTTATAAAACAATCCATCCTATCTCTTTTCTAATTCCTGAACCCTCAGCGCCAAATCCTTTATCGTGGCATGAAGCCAACCGATATAGCCAACAAGATCGAGCCCATCCTTTTTTCCGGTTCTGTCGAAAGTTGCGATTTCACCTGGAATATTCGGATCATCCAGCATCACACCCACACGTACTGCTTGAAACTTCGGCAGTTTGGCCTTCTCCGCAGAAAGTTCCTGCCTTCTTTTTTCCAGCTCCTCCTGAGTCATAACCTTCTCCGGCTCGGTCTTGATTTCTTCATCCGAGACAAGGGGTTTGCGTTTCCATTCATAAAGCTCAACCGCAAGAAGACGATCCAATGCCCCGGACTGATTCGGGAGGGTACGGATGACATCCTTGGTCGTCCGGTCACAGGGATAGACGGTCCAGGAATCGGCTATAGGGTCGGTCGTCGAGTATTGCAGAACGGATAATAGGTTGGCAGGGTTATTTGTTCCAACACCGACGTTACCGCCCAGTTTCAAGTAGAGCTGGTTCCCGCTGTTTATCCCCAGCCCAAGGTCTTTGTAGGCCAAGGCACTCCTGTCAAAGGCCAATATTCTTCCAAGACTGCTTGCACTATGGTAATACAGTTCAACCCCGGTCCCCGATGTTGGTGCTACGTAAGTATATGAACCCGCCCTGATTGTACCCGCTGTATCAAGGGCAGACGCCGGGCTTGCGGTTCCAACGCCAAGATTATTCATAATCCACGAATTATTATTGGCGGCTATTCTAACATCCGCATTACCACTGCTATCACGTAAATCAAGATGCCCATTATTCCCTCCGAATAAATTCCCCAGCATATATAGGATTCCCCCGCTGCCATTAAATCCCAAAATGTGTGCGCCTGCAGCGGATGATTTTACTGTCAAGGGGTAAGACGGAGTTGTTGTCCCGATTCCCACTTTGCCGCCGTTGACAATGAGGTCTCCATCTGCTGCAAAGAGGTTCCCTCCGATAAACACGCAACCTAAAACCAAACCCAATATTATCTTTCTCATCTCCTCTCCCTCCTTTATCTATTGTGAAAGAATGAAATTCTTTATCGTTAACGTCCCCCCGCCAACTGTTGTTGTTATCGAGCCTTTAATCGCTGTCATATTTCCATAATTCGATGTAAATCCACAATCATATCCTCCCTCAAGAGTAACGGAAATGTTTCGATTAACCGTAAGGTTTTCAATCAACATGATCCCTTGAACCTTGATCACATTCCCATTGGATGCAGCGTTGTAGGCAGATTGAAGTGAAGTGTAAGATGTGGTTCCGATTCTTACGGTTGAATTTGAACAGGAACTGTTAAAAACGACGGTATCTGAAAAAGGATTAGACCAGTTTCCGGCCAGATCCTGAAATTTAACGTAAACGTATTTGGTGCCACTTCCCGGGGTTAAGCTCCAGGCCTTTGTGGCAGCATAAGGTTCAAGGTTGGAATAGTTGCCATTGTCGTTCTTGAATTGCATCTGTGAGCAGCCGGAGAGGTCATCATTACATGTGAGGGTTAAAGTGACATTGATGCTGTTTGTATAGGTTGCTCCTCTATTGATGGTGATTGTGCCTGTTGGAGGTATTGAATCAATGGTATAAATCTGAGTTTTTATAGATTCGCTGTGGTTGGCGAGATCTCTTGCGAAGAACTTCAATGTCGTGGGGACCGAAATGTTGAGAGTGACGGGAGAGGACTGGGAAGGCGAATTGATGTCAGGGTTTTGCCCATTCGTGGTGAAGTAGATTTTCTCACACCCCAAACCTGTGCCATCGTTGCAGGTCAATGTTACAGATTGAGCCGTGTTGAATATGCCTCCCGCGGGGACGGCTGTTGTTGTGGGAGGCGTTGTGTCAATGATTTGGACTGTCCGATTGCCTGTTTTGTCATAGGTAAACTCTATAACCGTACCATCCGCATATTTAATTCGTTTCAAGCGATTCAACTCATCATAGATATAATCTATTGCTTCGCCATAAGAAATGGCAGTGGATGCGAACAATAGAGTGATAATTGCGATGATTAATAATAGTCCTCGTCTTATTCTCGATGGCATTTGTTTATCCCCCTGAATGGACGTCAATGCATTAGATAATTCGAATCCTATATCTTGCTGCTTCTTAACGTTCCTAATCCCATGAAAGCTGGAGACCGGTTTTGAGTCATGTTTTCATTAGGGTCCCTTATAGACGCCAGGTTGTCCTGGTCGTCATAGGCGTGAAGTGTGATTGTGCTCAATTGCTGGTCCATCTCGCTAAATATATAGGTTGCCAGAGACTGTTCATAAAATGTCGCCCAACCAGTGTCCCCATATTATTACTTCTCAAGTGTCAATGACTGACCCTAACCTCTTTCTCATGGTAATTGGTTAGGATTATCCGAACTTCTAGGAAGACGGTCAACACGCCAAACGTTTCCCTGTTTCACAACTTCCATGACACCCTTGTATGCGAAACCCATATTTTCACCGGAATATAGCTCGTAGAGGGTTACGGAGAAAATAAAGCGGGTGTCGCTCAGTTTCCGACCAGCTTCAATTTCGAACGCTTGATGGTGAGGATTAGATAAACCAACGATAAACTGACGAAGCCAAGCATCATTATTTACTTTGCCCCGTAAGTGGTCAGACAATAAACGCAACCCAACTTCAGCGTCGCGCATAACCCATGCCAATAAGAATGCATTTGCTGTTTGGAGTGCCTCCAAGTAGTTTGCGGAAGGCCTCTCCTCGGTCGGAACCCTTTCATTTGGGAATACCATTCGACTAAAATCAAAAATGTTGATGCAGGTACAGATAATCCCCATTACGGCAATAAATTTATACAATTTCTTCATCATTGTGAATATCCTCCTTTTTCTCAATAATTTGAAAAAAGCAATGTCACGGGACACCTCGCCAACGTTCTCTGGTGGTACCTCTTAATCTTAAAAGCTTTGCCAAAGATGCAGAAATATCAATACCACCACGGTTAGTTGGCCGGCCCCGAAGGTCTGTACCGCATTCGGCTTGTGGCCGCCTGTTGGTTTCCCAATAAGGGTCATCCAAACTCGTACCCCCAAAAGTATGACCTCCGTTCCAAGGTCCTACGTCGCCCACAGACACTTCGACCCATATTCCATTAACCTGAATTTCAACCCTCTTTCCCCTAAGATGTTCGCTCGGAAGCGCAACGAAAAAGTCAGTATCTGTATTGAAATTATAAGAGGTTGTTGCGCGTAAGCCCTGAGCTGTTGTGCCTTCTATAGTTGCTATAACCTCTTGCCAATCGGTCCATGCTAATCCCAACGGATCAACCCATCGCAAGGGATTCCCTGCGACGTAGGTAAATAGATTTATTCCGCCATCCAACCCAATCGGATCAGGGGTTACATACCTCCCCGTCGTCGGATCATAATACCGGTAGTAATTGTAATGCAGTCCTGTCTCGCTGTCGTAATATTGGCCCGGGAAACGGAAGTTGTTCTCTACTGTCCCAATCGTTATATTCGCTTGTCCGAATGGCGTGTAGGTTGCTTTCCAAGCAACATTCCCGATGGCATCCGTAATGACTTGCGGTGTTCCCAGGTGATCATTATGGAAATAATAAACCGCTTCTCCCGGCTTTACCATCGCAAGAAGCTGATCGCCGAGATAGATGTACTCTGCCAACATGTTGCCAGCCTGGTTTGTTTCAGCAATCAAGTGCCCCCATGGATCATAATGAAAGATGCGCATTCCAGCCTGACTGTCTTTTATTATTCTCTGCCCGATTCCGTTGTAAACATACTCCGCAATCGAAACGGTGTTTTCCAAGACCTCTTTTAGCCGGTTCGACAGATCGTAAACGTAAGTTCGGTTATTGGCCAAGGTGATATTCCCGTTAAAATCGTAACCGAAGGTAATCGAAGTGCTCCTCTGTATGCCCATCAATTTGTTCTTGTTGCTATTCCCGGAAGCGTTCAGTTCATAGCTGTAGGTTTCAGCCGATTCACCCGCTGTATTCCAGGTGGTCTGAAGGACATCCATGATCTTCTTCACGTTGCCATTTGCATCGTACACGCTATAACTCCGGTTTAGAACAGACCCCCCAGTACCTGCCACGATCGAAGTGATCCGGTACTGATTGTCATACTGCTGAGTTAGAGTGAGACCATTGCCATAAGTTAAACCCGTGACTCCCCCATAAGGCAGGTAAGAAATGGATGAGGCCAGGGTTTTTTCCTGTTGATTGAAACTCATTTTCGCCCCACCCACCCTTCTCACGTCGTCCGGCAAGTAAGTGACCGTCCTCGATGACGGATAGGTGATCGTTGAAATAAAATCGTTTTTGTCGTAGGCATATTGAGTTGTATAGACGACTCCACTAATGGTCTTTTCCTCTTTGATCATATTCCCATGGGCGTCGTAATGGAATACATAAGACCCGCTGGGATCAATCCTTCCGGTCAGCCTCCCGATTCCATAGGAAACCGAGGTAGAATCGTAAGATAGGCTGACGTTTTGTGTGAGATCAGATGGAAATTGGATTGCCGTGAGCCGATTCAGGGCATCGTATGTATAGTTCACAATCGTGCCATTGGCATCCTTCTTCTGCTTCAGATTTCCCGCTTCGTCATAGAGATATGTGGTGATCCCTGTGTCCGGGGAAATCGTTTTGCAAAGCCTTCCAAAATCATCATAGATATATTCGGTTGTGTTGTCATTTGGATCCGTTATCTTCCGCCGATTGTCGTGACTGTCGTATTCGGGGTAACGGGTGGTGGCATTCAACGGCTGGGCAATCTCTTTCAGACGGTCCAGGGAGTCGGGGGTATAAGTTGTCTCATTTGTATTTGTTAAGGCGGGATAAGGGGTCAGGTCTCAACATTCAACAAACCCTCCCTCTCTATCTTATCAAAGATTCCCCGTAGCCCCTTATCCCCCTTTATCGTTTCCTTGAACCTTCTGCTCAACTGGCTGACCGCACCACCCTTCATACCAAACCACTCCCCAATCTCCTCAAGCCTCATGCCGCTATATTGATGACTTAAGTAAATACACATCTTCTTATAAAGAGTATGATCTTTCCCTAATACTTTAACCACTGCTCTTTCTATCTCCTCAAGAGAAGGCTCCTTTAATACTTTCTTGATCGCTGGAATGTTTCGCTTGTCTATTTTCCTGTCCTCTAAGTACTCCATTCTGATTCGGTTGATAAAATCTTCACCTCCCAAGAATGTTGACGCCATTACACTTTTCAAAGGATTCCTCAGTTCCTTAGCTTCTCCTCTCTCCACATATTCCTTATACCCCCTGAATCCAGTTCTCCCCTCCCCACCAAAGTCTCCAAGAATCAACTCCATCGTTAACCATTGCGGCCTCTTGTCTTTTCCTACAAAATATCGGTAACTCGACCATGTATATTCCGAAGGAGTCTTCACCATCCCTGCTCTTACAGGGTTGAGATGTATGTAGCGAGATAGTTCCTTGCAATAAGCATCTTTATCAACGAGTATCCCCTTAAACCGGCCCTGAAAGAGATGCCCAAAAAGACTCCTTTTGATATTGAAGTAGGTTGTGTATGCTCCATTGATATGATGAAGAATCTGTGATAGGTTTCCCCTCGGCGTCTCCAATAGAAGATGATAGTGATTTCCCATTAAACAATAGGTATGGATGATGGCTCCATAACGTTGATGGGCCGATTCAAGATAGGAGAGATATTTCTCCCTGTCCCGGGTGCTTTGAAATACCATCTTTCTTTCGTTTCCCCGGGAGGTTACATGATAAAAAGCTCCAGGATACTCAATCCTTAACGGCCTCGACACGACTATTCTCTCCTCACCACTCTCTATCCTGACTTACAACCTAGACTTGCGAATGCCTACTGAACATTGTCATTTGTTGAGACCTGACCCCTTATCCCCTTATCTTGTTCCCTTTATTATGAAAAGAATAGTCGCTATAAGCACAAACACACCTAGCCCTATTTGACCTACAGAAATAATAAGTGGGGCCAATTTGTTAATACTTTTTCTTTTCATAACACCACGAATACCAGATCCTATCAATGCCAAACCACATAATATACCTAGTAGATCCCACTTATCCATTCTTACTATAATCCTTCATTTCTTGTGCGAACCAACCTTGTCAAGGATCACGTTAATTCACCCCCCCTGGGATCACCTCATTTCACCCCTTTTGAGGGATAGGGGTTAGTTGGTTTAGGACTAAGTTTCTTTCGATACGATTCTCCT
>MGQQ01000170.1 GCA_001798855.1 Deltaproteobacteria bacterium RBG_16_49_23
AAAGTTTCTTCCATTGTCCATCTCAAAATAATCCTCTCACCCTTGGTGAGGGAGGGTGGCTTGGGAGTGAAAGGGGGAGGGAGAACGATGGAAATCAAAAAGATTTGTGTGCTGGGGGCGGGTTTGATGGGAGCCGGGATTGCCCAGGTCTCTGCAGAGGCAGGTTTTGATGTCTCGATGAGGGATATCGAGGCCCGTTTTGTGCAGGGCGGCCTCAACATCATTCAAAAAAATTACGAGCGGGCCATCAACAAAGGAAAGATGACAAAGGAGAAGGCCGACGCACTCCTGTCCAAAGTGAACGGGACCGTCGATATCGTTGAAGCTGTAAAAAGGGCGGAGGTCGTAATTGAAGCAGTGATCGAGAATATGGAACTCAAAAAGGAGGTCTATCGGGAGCTGGATCAGATCTGTCCGAAAGAGACGATCTTAACCTCCAATACATCGGGGCTTTCGATTACGGAAATCGCTTCTGTCACCCGGAGGCCCGATAAGGTCATCGGCATGCACTTTTTTAATCCTGTTCCGGCAATGAAACTGGTTGAGATTATAAAAGGCCAGTCCACCTCCGAGGAGACCTATCAGATCATCAAAACCTTATCTGAGAAATTAGGGAAAGTACCTGTCTTGGTGAATGAGGCGCCTGGTTTTGTTGTGAACCGCATCTTCGTTCCCATGATTAATGAGGCCATCTTTGTCCTTCAGGAGGGAATTGCATCAGCCGAGGATATTGACCAGGCAATGGTCCTCGGAGTGAATCACCCGATGGGCCCCTTAGCGCTTGCTGACCTGATCGGGCTTGATACGCTCCTGATGGTTCAGGAGAATCTCTACAAAGAGTTCGGAGACTCGAAGTACCGGCCCTGTTCCCTGCTCCGCAAGATGGTCCGTGCAGGGCAGTTAGGAAGAAAGAGCGGGAAGGGATTCTACGATTACACAACATAGGCTGCGCACTCCATTTTTAAATTGACAAAGGGTTTTTAAACTGCTAAAAAACCCGTTATTCATTTATGAGAGGAGGTGAACAAAACAGCTACCTTAAAATAGTCTATTCTATGACCGGCTTATTAATCGTCAGACATTTTTCAAAGGAGGTGGGAGAATGAAGAAAAAGATATTGTTTATGATCCTGACAATGGGAATGTTAACGTGTTTTTTACTAACTTCTGCACTGACCGCAACTGCTCAACCACCCGCAAAGCCAGCCGCAGCTGGGAAACCCATCATCATTGGAGTGCCGACTTCATTATATACTCCCTTTGGAAGGGATGGACTGAAGGCCGTAAACCTCGCTGTGGAGGAAGTCAACGCCAAAGGAGGAGTCTTGGTAGGGAAAGAAAAGCGACCATTCAAAGTGGTCGTAACGGATACGAGAGACGGTGAACCTGCAACTCCTACCCATGACGCCCTGATGGCCTATGAAAAATTACTCCTGGAGCAGAAACCGCATGCCGTGTTGATCGCTCCTTTCCGTTCCGAAGCCCTGATTGCGAGCATGGATCTGGTGGCGAAGTACAAAGTCCCACAGATTCATACCATTGCTCAGACTCCTGCATTTCAGAGGCAATTTAGAACTGATCCAGAAAAGTATAAATATCTGTTTCGCGTGACCACGGACGCCACTGTTCCCGGGATGTATATATCCCGGGCTCTGGATCTTCTTAAGAAAGAGTTCAACCTCGAAAATCTCTATATTCTTTACCAAGATACCCTGTGGGCCAAGGCATTTGCAGATGTTGTGAAGAAACATGGCCAGGAAACCGGCTGGAAAGAAGTGGGCTATGATGCCTATGCAGCGGGCGCCTCCGATTTCTCGCCCGGACTGACGAAGGCGAAGGAAGGAAAGGCCCAAGTCATTGCCATGATGTGGGATGTTCCACTCGGCGCCGGCATCTTTGCCAAACAATATGTTGCCATGCAGGTGCCTGCTCTTCTTGTAGGGTTTATCCCGCCCATGGGTTCTCCGGCAGCGGTGAGGGCTGTAGGTCCTGAGGTTGAATACAGCATCACGGTCGAGTTTCCGGTTGGAGCGTCATTGCCACTGAAGAAACTACCGAAGACCTTGGAGTTCCTCGACAAGTTTAAGAAGAAATATAAAGATCTTCCCGAACCACCCGCCGTGAACTCATCCGCCTACGATTCGGTTTTTATTCTAGCCCAGGCGATTGAACGGGCAGGGACTCTTGATGCGGATAAGCTCGTGACCGCGCTGGAGCAGACCGACTATAAGGGGGTTTCCGGAAGAATAAGATTCAACAAGGAGCAACACACAGCAATATTTGGCGATAAGGATCCCAATGAGACAGGCGTCGCAGTCGTATTTCAGTGGCAGAAGGATAAAGCAGGAACACTTACAAGAGTTCCTATCTATCCGGACTTTGTGGCAGAGGGGAAAGTAATGCTTCCTCCATGGATGAAATAGAATAAAAATCCCCCACTCTTCCTTTGCGACACCGTCTCGATAGAGGGGTGGGGGAATAAGTTTTCTCAGGTTCAAGAGGGGGACATGTCTCTTCTCATCTATGGTACGATAACAAGTATCATTTTAGCTCTATATGCCGCGGGGTTCAGTCTCGCTTATGGGATTAGCGGATTGGCCAATTTTGCCCATGGCGCCCTTTATATTCTCACCGGATATTCGGTCTGGACATTTCTGAATCAGATCGGACTTCCTTACTTCCTTTCAGCCTTGCTCTCTGTGATCATCATCGGTTTTCTCGGATTTGCTCTTTATTGGGGGCTTTTGCTCCGGGTTCGAGGGGTTCCGCTTGCCGAACTCATTGTTACTTTTGCGGCAGGAATAGCGATTTTAGAATTATTAATGTGGAAAGGTTTTTACGGGATTCAATATAGCCTTCCCCTTTTTGTAAGAGGAGGTGTGAAGTTAGGGGGGGTCGCCGTAGATTATCAGCGGCTTTTTGTCATCGGGACCGGAATCGTTCTGGTTGTCCTTCTCTATCTCTTTGTTCATCATACCAAGATCGGGTTAGCCTTCAGGGGAATGGCCCAGAATGAACGTACGGCCCTTTCCGTGGGGATTGAGTCGGATTGGATCGGGTCGCTCAGTTTAGCCGCAGGGTCAGCATTAGCCGCGGTAGCTGCCGTGGTCGTCCTTCCATTGGGCGTGATGGAATCAGCCATCGGGTATGAGGTGCTCATCTACGCCCTTGCCGTTGCAATCATCGGCGGATTAGAGAGCACCCCGGGGATGATTCTGGGAAGCTTCATTATCGGATTTGGTCAGGTCGCTACCGCGAAGTATCTCGGCCCTAAATGGATGATCATCGTCCCATTGGTCGCCATTATCCTGGTTTTGGCGGTCAGACCTTCCGGTTTATTTGGTCAATTCAAGGAGCTGGAAGAAAGGATTTAGGGTGGCTGAAATCGAAGCAAGGTACCGTAAGAAGAGGTTGGACCGGGGGATCAAAGCAAGAGCGGACACCATTTTTGCCATTGCTTCCCGCAGGGAAATACTCTATCTGATTCTCCCCAGAGTTTTGCCTGTCATCCTATTACTTTCTTTGCCCTTCCTATTACCCGTCTACTGGGGGAAGGTTCTCGTTTATGCCTGCATTTATGGCCTGCTTGCCCTGAGCTGGGATTTTTTGGCTGCCTGTGGATTATTTTCTCTTGGACAGGCTTTCTTTTTAGGGATCGGAGCTTATATTGCCGGTGGACTGAGTTACTACTTTCATTGGTCTCCTTTCATTACCTTGCCCATTGCAACGATTGGCGGCGGGGTGATCTCCGCCGCATTGCTATCGCCTGTCGTAAGACTCAGGGGAGTTTATTTTGCCATGGTCACCTTGATGCTTCCCATGCTCTTCATGAAGATGATCGAGACTACGGGACTGCTTGGAGGCACCCACGGACTTTCCGCCCTCAAGCCCTTTCCGGCAGGATGGACGGGGACTTATTTAGTGATCGGCCTTTTTTGGGTATGCCTTTTTCTCTTCCGAAGGATCATCAACGAAGATTATGGCCTGGTTCTGAGGGCGATTCGAGACGATGATCGAGCGGTGATGAGCGCTGCGATCAATATCTACTGGCGGAAAATTCAGGCCTTGTTCATCGCTGGAGCAGTGGGGTCCTTTGCCGGCGCCTTTATGACCCATCATTATCAGTTTGTGGGCATGAGCGCCTTTGCCCTGGACTTTTCCATCTTGCCCGTCGCCGCTGTTACTCTGGGTGGACCGGGAACGTTTGCAGGCGCCGCTTTAGGCAGTATGATTCTGGTGCCCCTCTCGGAGGCCCTGAGAGCCCTGGGAGGGATGAGAATGGCGATCTACTGTGTGATCCTGATTTTGAGCGTGATTGCGTTGCCGGAGGGTATTTTCCATTATATCGAGCGAAAGTACCACCAGTTCGAAAAGTTGGTCAGGGTGGGATAGGATGAAAGGCGAGGAGATTTTAAAGGTTGAGAGCCTGAGCAAACATTTTGGCGGGGTTCAAGCCATCCTCGACTTTGGTTTCTTGCTCCGCAAGGGAGAATTTCTGGGAGTGATCGGACCCAATGGATCCGGGAAAACCACCCTTGTCAATCTGATCACCGGTTTTGTAAAACCTAATTCAGGAAAGGTCATCTTTCAGGGGAAAGATATTACAGGCAAGATGCCCTATACCATCGCCGCTCTCGGTATTGTTCGCACGTTTCAGATGGTGAGGCTCTTTTATAATCTTCCCGCTTACAAGAATCTTATTATTCCTTTATCCTCCACCCGTGTTAAAAAACTGAGGGGGGGGGAATATGGCGAAAGGGATGATGTGGCCGTCGACCTGTTGGATGATATGGGATTTGAGCGGGATTCCTTTGTTCCCTATAAATTAGCGGGTAGCCTTCCCCACGGGTATCTGAAGCGTCTCGATCTTGCCCGGGCAATGGCGCTTCGTCCGGATTTATTGATCCTCGATGAGCTCTTCTCCGGTATGGCTATGTCCGAGGTTGCCAGTACTCTCCCCCTGATTGAAAAATTTCATGAAGAAGGATTGACGATCATCATGATCGAACATAGATTGAAGGAGCTTTTCCGTGTTGTGGACCGGGTGATGGTATTGAACTTTGGTCAGAAGATCGCGGAGGGTTCGCCACAAGAGGTGATGAACACCGAGGAAGTGAGGAAGGCCTATCTGGGAACCGAGGTGGAAGGGTAGGAGAAACGATGAACGATGCACAATGAACGATGAACTAATGGAAACAAAACATGGAGACAAAAAAATAATCCCCCCTTGCCCCCCTTTAGCAAAGAGGGGGATGGGGGGATTTGAAAAATATTTTATGAGCCAAAAGAATGGAGAAGATGCTGGAAGTTAAAAACCTGATGGTCTTTTTTGAGAATGCCCTCGCCCTCAATGATTTCAGTATGGCAGTGGAAAGAGGGGAAATTGTCGGCGTCCTCGGATCCAACAGCGCCGGAAAGACCACCTTGATGAATACGATTTCGGGCTTAATCCTTGATATGAAGAAAAAAGAGGAACGGAGAGGCGGGGAGAGGATCAGCGTCCTCGGAGAATTGAAGTTTGAAGGGGAGGATATCCTGAATAAGAAGCCGAGTGAACGGGTGAAAAAAGGAATTGTCCTCAGCAGGGAGAGGCACCCCATTTTCCGCGATAGCGATGTTGTGGAAAATCTGAAAATCGCCGGATATCTGCACAAAAGACATGAGGTCAAGGAAAGAATCGACCTTACATTCAAACTCTTTCCCCATCTGCAAGGAATGAAAAAGAGAAAAGCGGGGTTGATGAGCGGAGGGGAGCAGCAGATGCTCGCCATCGGCATCGCACTGGTCGCCAAGCCCCGGCTCCTGCTCATGGATGAACCCCTGCTTGGATTGAGTCCCATGCTTCAGGCAGACCTCGTCAGAGCGATTAAGAATATTCGGCTGGCAGGGATCACCGTGCTGGTGACCGAACAATTTGCGAGAACCCTTCTGCCGATCATCGACCGGGGATATGTGATCGAAAACGGAATGCTTGTCTTTGAAGGTTCGAGACAAGAGCTATTTGATAACCCTGAAGTCAAATCAGCCTATCTGGGGATCTAAACTACCGGCATAGAGCAAAGCGCATAGGGCATGGCATCCGTGGAACTGCTTAGCGATACCATTTATGGATCTTTTGAAGAAGCAGCGGAAAGAAATCCCGGTAAGCCGGCGCTCATCTTTCTTGGGGAGAGTTATTCTTATTCCGAGCTGAAAGAGATGGTCCTGCACTTTGCCGCTTCCTTACATCGATTAGGGATTGGGGAAGATGACCGTATTATTTTGAATCTTTATAATCTTCCTCAAACGATCATCGCCTGGTTAGCCCTTCAACGTCTTGGTGTGATTCCTATCCTCGTGGCTCCTGTTTATACGGCTGAGGACCTCAAGTTTCTGGCCAGAGACAGTGGAGCTGAGACGATTGTGTGCATGGATACAAACCTCAGGTATGTGGTCGAGATTCTCCCCGAGACCCCGTTAAAAAGAGTCATCGTAACCAATATGATCGATCTTGTTCCCTGGTGGAAGAGGCTGATCAGCAGAGGATTTGATCGTGTTCCGAAGGGGAAGATTCCTCTGGGAAAAGACTTTTTCTCTTTTATTCATCTCTTAAAGGAAGGCCGTCCGTCCTCTCTCCCTCCTTTCCAAAAGGGGGAGGAGGGCAGAACAGCCCTCATGCTTTACACGGGTGGCACCACGGGTTTTCCAAAAGGGGTTCCTCTTTCAGAAACGTATTTTCTCATCAGAGCGCTCGAGTGGAGGAGGGCAAGTGAGGGAGTCACCCCGTTAGGAGAATGTATTACGGCGCTCTCCGCTCCTCTTTATCATATCATCGGCGAGATGGATGCTCTGTCCCCTTTGATTATCGGCGGAGAGACGATCATCCTGCTGCCCCGGGTGGTTCTGGATGCTTTGTTCGATCACATTCAACGATATCATGCCACCAACATGTTTGCCGTCCCCGCCATGTACCGGATGATACTGGAACATGACCGGGTCGATACCTATGATTTCAGTTCGCTTCGATATTGTGGAACAGGGGGCGATGCCATGCCCGCGGAAGTGGGCAATCGATGGTTGAAAAAATTTAACATCCCTTTATACCAGGGCTATGGAGCCACAGAACTGTGCGGGGCGATCTCCCTCTCTTATGCCAAAGATGGAATTCCACCGGAGGGTTCGGCAGGAAAGATTGTGCATACAGACCGATTTAAACTGGTGGATCCGGAAACCCTTAAGGAGGTCCCGCCCGGTGAGCCGGGAGAATTATTAGGAACTTGTGACCATGCCGTAAAAGCTTACTGGAATAAACCTGAGGAGACAACAGAATGTTTTTTAAATATGGATGGGGAGATCTGGTATCGAACAAAAGACATCGTCCGGGTGGATGAGAACCAGTGGCTCTTTTTCATGGACCGCTCCGTGGATATGATCAAACATAAAGGGTATCGTATCGCCGCGGCTGAAGTGGAAAGAATACTCCAGGCGCATCATGCAGTGCTTGCCGCCTGTGTGGTGGGCATTCCGGATGCAGGTGTCGGAGAGCGCGTCAAGGCCTTTGTGGTTCTCAAAACAGATGTCAGAGGGGTCAGTAGTTACGAACTCATGAAGTGGTGCCGGGATCGGTTGGCTCCCTACAAGGTTCCTACCTACATTGAATTCCGGGATATGTTGCCCAAATCGAAGGTGGGGAAAATGTTGAGGCGTGAAATGAGGGAAGGGGAACGAAGAAAACTTTGGGAGGAGGGGGAAAAAGAATGACAGTGCAAAGCTTTACCATCTACGATCTTTTTAAGAGGAACGGAAAAATTTATAGAAACCGGACGGCCATCCAGACAGAGAGTCAGCGGATCACTTTCGGAGAGCTCTTTGATCAGGTCAATATCCTGGCTGGATCGTTAAATCACAAAGGGATTAAAAAGGGGGACCGCATTGCCGTGCTGGCGAAGAATTACCCTCAATATTTAACCCTGATGGGCGGCATTGCCGCTCTTGGGGCAATCATGGTGCCTATTAATTTTCGTTTGTCCGCTGACGAGGTTGGCCATAATCTTACTAACACAGAACCCGTCATGATATTTGTAGACCCTGATTTTGAAAAGACCATTGCAGATCTACGGCCTATCTGCCCTTCGGTGAGAGATTGTGTGACGTTTGGTCCGGGAGGAGAGAAGTTCGAGCCCTTCGATTCACTCTTAAGCGGTCAGCCGGCTAAAGCCATCGACCTGAGCGGGGATGACCCTTACATCATCATGCATACGGCCGCCGTCCAGGGAAAACCCCGCGGCGCCATCATCAGTCATCATAATCTGATCGCCTGTTCCATTCAGACCATCGGAGTGATGAATTTAACCCATCTGGATATCTACCTGAACATCCTTCCCATTTTTCATATCGCAGGAATGATTGCCGCCCTGACCACAATGCATGCGGGAGGGAAAAATCTGATCATTTCAAAATTTGATCCCAAAATTGCATTAAAGACGATACAGGAAGAAGGGGTGACCCTGATCGGTGACTTCCCGCCTATTTTATTCCAGTTACTCGATGAGGAGGCGAAAGGGGAATCCAGTATCTCTTCTTTAAAAAATGTTCTGGGCGTTGAGTTACCGGAGACCGTTAAGAGATTTGAAGGTCTTGGGCATGGCCAATTTTGGTTGGCCTATGGACAGACAGAGACGATGGGCCTGACTTCGATCTGTTTAAACCGGGAAAGACCGGGGTGCGCCGGGAAACCCGGTCCTTTGGTGAACATCAAGATCGTAGACGAGTTTGACAAAGAAGTCGAAACAGGGAAAGTGGGTGAGATCCTCATTCGAAGCCCGATGGTATTTCATGGATACTGGAGGGAAGAAGAACTGACCCAACATACGTTTCGCGATGGCTGGCACCATACCGGCGATTCAGGTCGACTGGACGAAGACGGCTTTCTCTGGTTTGCAGGCAGAAAGGCTGAAAAGGAGCTGATCAAACCCGGCGGCGAAAATGTCTATCCCATCGAAGTGGAGAAAGTGATTCTCGAGCATCCCTGCATCCATGAGGTCTCGGTCATCGGGGTTCCCGATCCGAAATTCGGGGAAGGAATTAAGGCGGTCTGCGTCATGAAACCGAAAGCCAGATTAACGGAACAGGAGCTGATTGATTTTGTAGCGGGGAAGATTGCCCGCTATAAAAAACCAGGCTATGTTCAATACGTCGATGCTCTCCCAAAAAAGGGGGATGGTTCCATCGACCGGCCAAAGGTGAAGGAGTTATACGGGAAGGGACGAGAGACGTTTGACGAAAGACGATAGACGAAGGATGAGGGACGAGAGACTAATATTCTGAAAATAGTAAAGACATCGATTTGTAAAATCCCTCCTACCCTCCCTTTTCCTAAGGGAGGAATTACCCCTCTTTGGTAAATGGTTCGACGAGACTCACCATCCTGAGCTTGTCGAAGGAGAGGGGCGAGGGGAGATTTTCCGATGCCTATGTCAATTCAATTTTGAGAACCTTAATCAAACAGGAGCAAAGATGAAAAAAGTAGGCATTGTTGGAATCGGTCATGGGAAGTTTGGGGTGAGATCGGATGCTTCTCTCAGAGAACTTGTCTTCGAGGCGGTGAAAGCCTGCATGGATGACTCTGGGGTAACTTTAAAAGAAGTGGACAGCATGGTCACCGGTGTGGCTGGGGATGAATTCTCGTTTGGCATTCAGCCCTCTGCTCAGGTCCATGACTACATCGGTTTTCATCCCAAACCCAATTTTCGCGTTGAAGCCGCATGCGCCACCGGGAGCGCTGCCTTAAGAACAGGGTGGATGAATATCGCCTCCGGCCTGGCGGATGTCGTTTTAGTGGTTGGTGTAGAGAAGATGACAGAGCTTCCTACGAGCACAGCCACGGAGATCATGGGCCGTGCAGGCGATGCGACCTGGGAGTATCCCTTCGGAACGACCTTTCCGGGTTACTACGCCATGATCGCCAATGCCCATATGGCCGAATATGGAACGACGGAAGAGCAGCTGGCCAGGGTGGCGGTCAAGAACCATTATTACGGGAGCCTCAACCCCTATGCCCAGATGCAGAAGGAGATCACGCTGGAAAAGGCGATCACCTCCTTCACCGTCGCCTATCCGCTCAAGCTTTATGATTGCAGTCTGATTACCGATGGAGCCGCCGCCATCATTCTTGCCTCAGAAGAGAAGGCCAAGTCGATTTCAAAGAAGCCGATCTGGATCGCCGGTCTGGGCTGCGGGACGGATGCGATGAGGCTCGGCGACAGGAAATCCTTAACCTCTCTTGAGGCCACCCGCGTGGCTGCCAGGGCCGCTTATAAAATGGCAGGCGTTGGGCCCTCGGATATCGATATTGCAACGGCCCATGACTGTTTTACCATTGCGGAGATTGTGGCTTATGAAGACCTCGGGTTCTGCGAGAAGGGAGAGGGAGGGAAATTGATCGAGGCGAAGGAGACCTATGTGGGCGGCCGAATTCCGGTCAATGTCGATGGCGGGTTAAAATCAAAAGGCCATCCTCTCGGAGCCACAGGCGTTTCCATGGCTATCGAAATTACGAAACAGTTAAGAGGAGAAGCGGACCAGAGGCAGGTGAAAAATGCGGAGATCGGCCTGACTCACAATGTGGGCGGCTCCGGACAGGTGTCATTCATTCATATTTTCAGGAGGGAATAGAATGGAGTTTAAGAATTTTTCTCTTTTCATCAACCAGACAAAGGTGAACCGGTTTGCGGATGATCTGGCAGGGGGAAAGATCATGTCCACCCTCTGCAAGAAGTGCGGAAAGCAGTACTATCCTCCGGCGGCAGATTGTTCTTCCTGCATGGGAAGCGAGATGGAATGGAAGGAGCTTAAGGCCGAGGGGAAACTGCTCACCTTTACTAAGATTCATGTCCCCCCGGAGCATTTTGCCGTCCGTCAGCCCCTGATGCCATTTTCGAGCATTCAATTTGAACCTTGTCCGATTGGCATCATTGAAGTGGGGAAAGAATTGCCCATCATGGGCTGGATACCCAAAATGGATATCAAGAAGATCAAAGTAGGGATGAAGATGAAGGCCTCGCCCTTTGCTCTTCCCGACGGAAAGATCACAATTGTCTTGGAGCCGGTTTAAAAAAAGTTCGTAACACTTTAGTTTTTTGAAAAAGAAGTCTAATCAAGATATCGAAATATCCCAAATCCCCCTCAATCCCCCTTTTTCAAAGGGGGAAGTATTTCTCCTCCCTTTGGCAAAGGGAGGTGGGGAGGGATTTTATGAAGCCTTTTTCAAAGCGTTATAGTGTTACAAAAGTTCGGAGTTCGGAGCATAAACTTTTTAAGACAGCCATCCCTTCCTTCTAATACAAACGCAAAAAGATCCTTTTCATTCTAATTTCCACTTATCCCCTCTCTCTCCCCAGTGAGACTGTGTCGCAATTAGCCATTTGCCCTTCGACACGCTCAGGGCGAACGGCTAAGTAATTGGTTTTAAATATGGATTTTTCCGTTCGTGGTGAACCCTTCGACTCACCGTTCGCGCTGAGGCTCTCGAAGGGACGAACGGTTTACTCAGGACAGGCTCTGTCGAACCATGAACGGACTTACGACACGGTCTCAGTGGGGAGAGGGGTCGCCGAGCAGTGGTCAGATTTAACGAAAATCTGCCTGCATCAATTCACCTGTGAGTTGGACCATCGTTGCCACTTGAGTATAAAATAACCTTTTATCAAATTTATTTATCCGGGCGGTGGTCGCCCAATAGGCTCCCTGGCTTCCCATTGTGGCAAACCCCGGGATGTTCCAATCCAGGGCAATTTTTCCCATCCCGTACCATACCCCTTGCGGCCCGCCATGAATCCCTGGTTTCTCGACACATTGAACCATGACCCTGGGCCATTTGTTATCTTTTACCGCCTTGATCGCCATCTTTATGAGCAACGGGTTATTTCGAGTCCACAAAAAAGAAGGTTCGACCTTTCCGGTGGGCAGGAATGCGTTTCCCTCTTCCTTATATTCGATCTGGCCCAGATGTTCTGTCCCGATGAGGGCGACGACCGACTTTTTCGATTCCGGATATTTCGTAAACCAGTCTTCTTGTTCAAATCCCTTCTCCATCCCCGGCATGTAATGGCGATTATCCAAGAAGATCATCAATGTCTTCGGCCTCTCCGCTTGGGGAATGTGAGAGAAATAGGCCATAATCCCTAAAATCCCGAAGGCTCCATTATCTTGTGAGATCCCCGGACCATCGGTGTGCGTAGTCAGAACAATCTTTTCGTCAGATGGTTTACCGTAATTCTTTCCAGGCAAATATCCGATCAGTTGGTAGGTCTCTGTCTTTTCTATCTTTGCCAGCAATTTCAAGGTTGCTTTTCTCCCATTCTTGGCATCTTCCAAGACCTTCTTGCCTGCGACCCGATCAAGCAAGAGGGTAGGTGCGTTATAGAGAACCGGCACAGGAAAGGTATACAGCCCGGCAATCCGGTCGTATGAACCATCGAAAATGATGATCCCTCCGGCCGCCTGACCTTTCTTTAACGTATCAATCATCCTGATGGTCTGGCGAAGTTGCCACCAAATGTCAAAACTTACAATTTCATTGACAGGAACCTTTGTATGCATGGGAGGGAATGTTTCAGGATCGGAGAGGTACTCGTAATCATTGATGGTAAACCACGTTTGATATCCCTTATCCAATGGAGGGTTGGGGTGGGGGGCTGTGGTAAAAACAGCAATTTTCCCCTTAATGGATGCTGGAGGGGAAGCGGGGTTGTAATAGATCAGTTCTGCGGCAATGCCATCGGGCCCTGTTGAGCCTGAATAAGCGCTGTAGTGAGCGACCTTGACCTGGGTCCCGTCAGAAATAAGCGTCCAATTTTTATCCTCCGGCCACTCCGAGGTATACCAGCGATCGTAAGTCCACTTATTTTTTGTGATATCAACCACACCATACCTTTTAAATTCCTTTTCCAAAAAGGTCATGAATCTTTGCCAGGACGCATCCCCTGAATGGGTAGGGCCTCCCTTATCCTTATATCGGTGCCATTGATACGCTTTATTCGGTTCCACCATGAAATCCGGGTGGATGCTTGTGAGGTAGGACTGATAAGATTGCGGGGGCTCCATGCTCACTTTTTTAGGAGAACAGGCCGTTGAAAACCGGATAAGAAAAAATAGAGCTGCCAATAATATCAAACCTCTTAAAATATTCTTCATCTCTTACCTCCTCATGACCATCAGGACAGCCATCTCTTTCTTCTTCGGTAGTGTTTCACTTCGCGAAAACTTTTTCTTTTTCCTACCTGGCTTAAGCCGAGATAGAACTCCTTGATATCCTCGTTCTCCTTCAGTTTGGGAGAGGGGCCATCTAAAACAACCCGGCCGTTCTCCATGATGTAGCCATAGTCCGAAGTGGACAGAGCGATGTTTGCATTCTGCTCTACCAGGAGAATCGATGTCTTCTCCTCCCGATTGATTTTTTTGATGACCTCAAAAATATCTCTCACGAGAAGGGGGCTTAGCCCGAGAGAGGGCTCGTCGAGAAGCATCACCTTTGGATGGGACATCAATGCACGACCCATGACCAGCATCTGCCTTTCTCCACCGGAGAGATAGCCGCTCACCTGTCTTCGGAGGTCTTTAAGCCTTGGGAAGTAGTGGTAGACCAAATCAAGGTCTTTTAGAATTCCCTCTTTATCATTTCGGGCATAGGCTCCCACCCAGAGATTCTCCTCTACGGTGAGATGTTCGAACAGGCGGCGGCCCTCCATCACCTGAACAATTCCCATCTGAACGATCTCCTCCGGAGCTTTCCCATCGATTCTCTTTCCCTCAAACTCAATGCTTCCATCCGTGACCTCGCCCAATTCCGTATAGAGGACTCCTGAAATGGCCTTCAGGGCAGTCGTCTTCCCCGCGCCATTGGCGCCTAATAATGAGATGATCTTTCCGTCAGGCACTTCAAGGGAGACCCCTTTCAGGACCAGGATCACATTACTGTAAATCACTTCAATGTTGTTGAGCCTTAGCATTTTATCTTAACGGTGATTACCTCCACCTTCATCCTCCCCCGCAAGGGGGGGAGGACATATTTTTTTCTATCTGCCATCTGCTATCTGCAATCTCTTTATTTCTTTGGTGTCGGTGCTGCAAACTCCAATGTCGTTGTGGCCAAGGCTCCGGAGTCCGCTCCTGATGCTTTTATCTTATAGACTCCAGGAGGAATGGGATTGAGCGTCTTGGGATCCGGTGCTAAAATAGGAGTCCATCCCACCCGAAAGAAGGTGTTCAATTTTGCGCTGGCAGGAACCTCTCCTTTGAAATTGCCTGCGTCATCTGCTTCACCATACGCAATCCCCACATCCTCTCCAGGTTTGACCCCTTGCATTTGCACCCCCGGAGGGAGGACCATATCCACCACCACCATCTCTTTGGGTTTCCACCCCGTACCTGTGAAAACGATAGGCACCCTCAAGATGCCCGGGAATGCCAACTCCACCTGCGGAGGGGTGACGGCCACCGTTACATTCAGCTTCGGAGGCGGAGATAGGGTTTTGCAAGCGATGAAAGGCAAAAGGAACATTAAAAGGCTGAGAACAATCATTATTTTTCTGAAGGAGTTCATCTATTTTCCCCCTTTCTTGAGATTTTTAAAAAAAGTTCAGAAATCACTGATTACATAGATTATGAAACGATTACACAGATATGAAATGGATTGGAAATAGAAAAAATCTGCTTAATCCTTTTTTTAATCTGTGTAATCAAGAGAGCATAGAGCAGTTTTTTAGAGCTCTCTTCCCTTTAAAATTTGTGAAGGGATACGGCATCAGGAGCCTTTATCCAACCCGATATGGAGACAACGTTTCCTGCTCGAACCTGATAGAATTTGATCTCCAGACTTCCACGGCGTGAGGTTGGACTGTAAGCACAAGGACCCTGGAGCCCAGCCCTCTGCACACCTGTCAGTTTTTGGTAAGTCTGGTAAATAACCTCTCCATCCAACTTTTTATAGCCCACTTCTTTTAAAGCGATTTTCAGAGCTGCCTCGAATGTCATGGCCCAAGCCATCCCAATGGTATAGACTTCATTCATATCCTCTAATTTTCCACGCCCATACTTTGTCCAGAGATTCGCTAAGGGATGTTTTCTCGCATCATCTCCACGGATATAGTAAGAGACGATCACTGTCCCTTCCAGAGCTTCAGGATGGAGTCGGGTGCCGAGGGAGGTAGGCCCCCAATAGTCACAGAAGAACTGGATGGTTTTGGTTAAACCCAATTTATGGGCATCTCGAATCACATTAGTCGGTGTTGGATCGACTCCTCCCACGAAGATGTAATTGACCTCTGCCTTTGCCAATCGGGCGAGATAAACGGTATGGTCCAGTGATCCTGGCGGGAAAAACTCAGGCGGAGCCATAGCCACCCCCATCTTCTCAGCGTACTCTTTTCCGCCTCGGAGAGGTTCCCTGCCATAAGCGCTATCCCATGAGATGAAACCGAGCTTGGGGGTTCCTGTTTTTCCCTTCTTCTTCCAATCTGCAAGGAGCCAGTCAACGGTGGCAGCAAGAGCGTCCTGGTAAGTTGGACCCCATACGAAGATTCTTCCAAGATTAGCCTGAAATTCGCCATCTCCAGGAACGAGTTGAACCAATTTATCTTTTGTCGCCAATGGAGCAACTGCTTTGCCGATTGGGGTGCCAATGGCATTGACCACCAAAAGTTTAGGCTCTGCCCGGTAGCGTTTGTAGGCAGAAACCCCTCTTGCCACATCATATCGAGTATCCACTCCAATGAATTTTATCTTCACTCCATCCACACCGCCTCTGGCATTCAAGTCTTTGATGTAGTCCTCACAACCCATATCTGCGGGGACATTCAGACCTGCTATGGCTGCGGTGTAATCAGCCAGGCTTAGGTAAGTGACTTCCTTTTGGGCGTAACTTGACATCACCCCTATCACAAACAGGAAAGTAAGAATAATGACTCCACACAATATCCTTCTCATCATAGCCTCCTTTCTATTTTCTCTCACGGTCAACCTGCCTAATCCGTAAAGGGGTAGGGGTGAGGGGTAAGGGGTAAAACCTTTTTACGACTTACGCCTGACGCCTCACGGTTTACGGGATTTCGAACTTTCCTATATCACCTCCTTTTCATATTTTCCCCTCTTTTCTCCCTGCCTGCGGTAGGCAGGAATAGGGCGAGGGGAGATTAATGTGAAAATGGGTAGAGCCTATAAGAAGCCTTAAAGATTTCCCAACGATGGGCGAGCCCTCTTGGTTCAAAGATTAAGAAGATAATAAGGACTATGCCAAATACTGAAACGCTCATGGAGGCTGCCGGATGGATCCCTATCCAAGGAAAGGCGGCTGCCAACAATGGAGCCGAAAACATCACTCCCTCCTCAAGAAGGCGAAGGAAAATGACACCGAAAAAGACTCCCGGGATACTCCCCCCACCCCCAATGATGAGCATCCCAATGTAATTGAGAGCATGAAGCAGTGTAAATTGTTCAGGATGAACCACTTGAATCCAGTGTGCCCATAAAGAACCCGCGATTCCTGCATAGAAACAGGAAATGAAAAAAGCAAGCAGTTTATAACGATAGAGTTCAATCCCCATCACCTCGGCTGCCAAATCGTTATCTCGGATGGCCACGAAAGCCCTGCCCACTCGAGTCCGGACCATGTTTCGGGCGCCATAGGTCATCACTAACATCACGGTAATGATGATATAATAAATTCTTTCATCACTGTCGAAAGCAAAACTCCCGATCTGGGGTGCAGGGGGATGAAGGCCCTGAGTCTTTCCTGTGATATCGAGGTGAGGGATCAACCACATCACTACAAAATGGATAGCGATTGTCGCCATGGCAAGATAAAAACCTTTAATCCGGAGGGAGGGAGCGCCTCCTCCCAGACCGATCAAACCTGCCACGATCCCTGAAATGGGAAGTGCAATAAAGAAGGAGAGTCCAAACTTTCCAGTAAGAATGGCTGAAGTATAAGCGCCGACAGCCATGAAAGCAGCCTGACCGAAAGAGATCTGGCCACAGTAACCGCTGACGAGTTGAAGGCCCAGAACGATGATGATCGTAATGCTGAGGCTGTTGAGCAGACTGATAAAATAGTAGGACCCGTAGAGAGGAAAAGTGTAGAGAATGATTAATGCCCCGATCAAAAGCGCCCAATGCCTCTTGATCCTGAAGATCGCCATGTCCTGGCTATAGCGCTCATCAAAAGTTCCGCAAGGCCGCATGTTAAACCCCAAAGAAATAAATTAGAAATAGTGGAAGAATGGAATATTGGAATAATGGGTTTCTAAGAAATAAATTATCTATCACAACATTCAATTCTTTGCTCTTTCCATAATAGCAGTTTTTTTTCACATTATTCCATCATTCCAGCATTCCATTATTCCGGGACTATACTCTTTCTATTCTCTTCAACCCGAAAAGTCCATAGGGTTTTACCAGCAAAATAATGAGAAGCAGGGCATAGGCTGCAACATCTTTGAGACCGCCCCCAACAAGTGGATCGAGATAACCTGCGATTAAATTTTCGAGCACACCGAGGATGAGTCCTGCGAAAAGGGCGCCTGGAAGTGAATCCAATCCTCCGAAGAGGGCAACGATCAATCCTTTGATGCCGATATAGGGGAGTGGAAAATGGATATCCATCACATAGGCTGTTCCCATACCAGCTACCGAGGCGACAATGGCAGAGATGATCCAGATAAGAGAGAAGATTGTCCTGACATTGATCCCCGTGCTCTGGGAGAGCTGATGGTCCTCAGCTGTGGCTCGCATCCCCAGACCTGTTTTTGTGAATTGAAAGAAGAGGGCCAAAGAGAGAAAAACTAACAGGACCACACCAAAACTGATCAACTGCACAACCCGGATGGGCACCCCTGATATTTCAAACTCACCGAGTGATAAAAGAGTGGCATAGGTTTTTGATTCACCCTTGAGGATGAGTTGAAAGACTCCATCCAGAGCCATGAAGACGGCGAAGGTCATCAGGAATGCAGAAATCAATGGTTGCCCGATGAGGGGGCGAAGGGTTATCCGTTCAACAAGCCAACCCATCAGAATTGAACAAACCAATGCCATCAGGATGCTCAGAGGAAGGGGCAGCTTTAAGGCGACGAGGCCGATCCAGAAGAAAAGCCCACCAAAAGCCAGGAGTTGGCCATGGGCTAAGCTGACCACACGGGTCGATTTATAGACCAGGACGATCGCGGCAGCCACCAGGGCATAGAGGCTACCTACCATCAATCCCGGAATGGCAAGCTGAAGAAATTCCTTCACTGGCTCTCCTCCACCTCATTGATATGGATCGATGTTTTAATCACTCCTTTTCTTCCATCCCGATAAGTGACCGAGGCTTCCACATTATACTCCCGATCTTTCCCATAGAGGGCTGTGATTAAATCGCTATAACGGCTTTCGACAAAAGTCCTCCGCAATTTCCTGGTTCTTGTCAGTTCTGCCTCATCGGCATCAAATTCCTTATACAGGTTAACAAATTTACGGATCCTGGACCACTCCGGAAGAAATTTATTAATCCGCTGAATATCCTTTTTGATCAATTCGATCACTTCGGGTTTCTGTGAGAGGTCGGTGAAGGTGGTGTAGGGGATACGCCTGGCTTCGGCCCACCGGCTGACGTTATCAAGATCGATATTGATGATGGCTGTAACCAAATCTTTATCTTCGCCTCCGATCACCAAGGCGTCCTTGATATAGGGGCAGAATCTCAGCCGGATTTCAGCAAACTGAGGCGAAAATTTTCTTCCCCCCTTTAGTTCTTTGAGGTCCTCCATGCGATCGATGACGACGAGATGACGATCGTCGTCAATGTAACCAAAGTCGCCGGTATAATACCAGCCATCGCGAATCTTCTCCTGAGTGGCTTCGAGATTTTTATAATATCCCGAAAAGATGTTCTCGCCTTTTACCATGATCTCCCCTACAGGGGAGAGACAGACTTCCACACCTGGCATGGGGGGACCACAGGTCTCATATTTGATTTGGCCATCGAGATGGATGGTGACCAATCCCTGTTCCGAACCGCCATAGAGCTGTTTGATGTTGACTCCGATCGCCTGAAAATAGTTGAGGATGTCAGGACTGACTGCGCTGCCTGCGGTATAGGCGCATCGAATTTGAGAGAGCCCCACCCGGTCCTTAAGTGGACGGAAAAGGGTCCAATGGGCAACATGATAAAGGATATTTAAAAACAGCCCCAGTCCTTTTTGGGAGGAACGATATTCGGCCGCTTTATATCCTACGGGTAAAAAGAATCTATAAATCCATCTTCTCAGGGCCGAAGTGTCGGTAATCTTGGCCTGGATCATCCTGTTGATATTCTCCCATAGGCGTGGGGCGAAGAAGAGGATGGAGGGGCCAATCTCCCTGATATTTTCCTGGACGGTCTCAGGCTCTTCAGGGAAATTGATCTCCATGCCTGAGACCAGTTGGCCTGCGACCCCGACGGCCTGCTCGGTAATCCAGCCTGGGGGAATAAATGAGACATACCGGTCGTCATCAGACCAATGATCGACATCACGCCATGCTTGAGCAATGGCCACCAGTCCCCCATGGCTGATCATGGCTCCTTTGGGTAAGCCCGTTGTCCCAGAAGTATAGCAGATCAGGGCAATCTCCTCACCCTTTCCCTTTTCAATACTTTTCTCAATTAGACCGGGATAGTCCTTCCCATACCTCTTGCCCAGATCGATCATCTCCGTGAAACTGGTTAGGATCGGATCGTCATAATTCCATAATCCTTTCGGGTCCCAGTAGATCACTTTTTTTACCAGAGGGAGGTCATCCTTAATCTGCAGGAGTTTATCTACCTGTTCCTGATCGTGGGCTACAACAAACGTTGAATCCGAATCCGTAACGTAGAATTTGACCTCAGAGGGGGAGCAATCTGTAAAAATCCCAACCATTGTTCCCCCCGCGGCTTGAATCCCTAATTCAGCCCAGAAGATTTCAGGTTTATTCTCCCCAAGGATGGAAATCTTATCCCCTCTTTGCATCCCGAGGGAGATGAGGCCGAGTGAGAAATATTTGACGTTCTCGTAATAATCGTTCCAGGTGAAGGACTGCCAGATGCCGCGGTCCTTTACCCTCATGGCTATCTTTCGGTCGCCATATTTTTCAGCATTCTTTTTTAGAAGCTTCGGGAGGGTGTTCTCAGCCATGGTTCTCGCTCTCAGGCGTCTCTTCTCCTAAATAGGCCCGGATCACCAATGGGTTTTGCCTAATCTCCTCAGGGGTTCCTTCGGCAATCTTCTTTCCGAAGTCGAGGACGATCAGCCTTTCCGCAATATCCATTACCACTTCCATATCATGTTCCACTAAAACAATGGGGATCCCCTTAAGTTCGTGGATGTCAATGATGAACCGGGCCATATCCTCTTTCTCCTCAAGGTTCATTCCAGCCATGGGTTCATCAAGCAGAAGAAGTTTGGGTTCGAGGGCAAGAGCCCGTCCCAGTTCCACCCGCTTTCGTACACCGTAGGGAAGGAGACCAACCGTTTTCTTTCGGTATGGCTCCATTTCAAGAAGGTCGATGATATCCTCAACGACTTCTCGATGCCGGATCTCTTCTTTGCAGGCAGGGCCAAAGTATATAGCGCCGGCCAAAGCGCCTCGTTTCAAATGGAGATGCCTGGCTGCCATCAGATTGTCCAAGACGGAAAGGCCTGTGAAGAGCTCAATATTTTGGAAGGTTCGGCCAATGCCCAAGCATGCAATTCGGTGGGGAGGAAGATGATAGATGTTCTGCCCTTCAAAGATTAATTCTCCTTTTTGAGGCCGATAAAATCCATTGATACAATTGAGGATGCTGGTTTTCCCTGCGCCATTGGGTCCAATAACGGCAAGCATCTCCCCCTCTCTCACATCGAAGCTGACCCCTGAAAGAGCGGAGACGCCACCGAAGTTCAAACAGATGTCGTTGACTTTTAATTTAAAAGAAATCTTTCCGTCCTTATGAAGAGAGGGGGGATTAAATGACCCTCATCGTATAAAATCGTACTACCTGATGTCAATAGAAAAAATTGACAGGGTCTCCAAATTTATGGTAAATATTTTAAACCAGAAACCGGAACCATGGAATGGTGGGTTTTAAACATATTTAATTCAATGAGCCAATATTCCAGCATTCCAAAATTCCATTATTCCCTGGATGTTTGTTGGGGCGATTAGCTCAGTTGGATAGAGCGTTGGTCTCCGGAACCAAAGGCCGTGGGTTCAACTCCCGCATCGCCCACCATATTTCCTCTACATTTCCGCTGTATCTTATGCCGGATCGAAGGACACTTTCAGGGAAAGCGTTATTACGCCATTATCCTGCCCCTTCACACACTGGATTACAGAAGGTTAAACGTTGACTGCTCTAATTAGAGTCTTACACAATAAATTCTGAGAATTTATCTCTAACACTTTAGAGATAACCCCAAAATATCTCCCCTCCCCTGGCGGGTCGAAGATCCCGTGGACGGAGAGAGGATGAAGGGGAGGGGGGACCAGGCGGTCTCTGTTTTCTCCACCCCCACCCCCACCCCCACCCTCACCCTCCCCCGTCGAAGGGGGAGGGAATTATTAGGGAAATTTCAAATATCTTTGGATAGATTTATGAAAAAAAGAGACATGATCCAGAAAAGGGTTCAACCCAATGTCATGCGGGATACTTTCGCCCCAACCCTTCTGGATAAAGGGAATAATTGGGGTAACAAAAAATCATTTCTAAGAAAATGCCTTGCTGACAAAATGGGGGGAGTTGTCCTCCGGAGGGGCTGGACGAAAGGGTAGAGAGGTGTATCAGTCGATAGCCAACACAAGGGCCAATGCCCTGCTTATTTCCTGCATGGTAGTCTCAGAGAGTCTCCCTAATTGTTGAACGAACCTGGACTGGGACAGAGAACGTACCTGAAAGGTATCTGCCGCTGACAGCTTGTCTAACTCATTCTGGGGATCGGGGGGCAAAGGGACCATCCATGGGGCCACAGCATAACGGTCTTTCCATTCGGTGATCGGTATGATTACTTTCAGAGGCAAAATTCCGAAAAGCTCGTCAGTTCACTATCTGTCTTATAATCTTGGAGCAAGACATTAGCTGCCTAAGACAGAAGTCTCTTCCGGTCCTGTAGAGTCGAAGGGTGCACCCTCAGGGTCAACTCATCCCGGAGCAGATGAATTGCAGCATCGATGACCTCAAGGCGCTCATTTAGCGAAAGTTTCTTGATCTGTTCCAGGATTTCAGCGTGGGTCATGAAAGACCTCCTTTGTGCATATTCCTCTTTCCCCGCTTAATCATTATATAAAAATATGAGCCTGTTTACAATGGCTGAGAAATTCAGGGAATTCAGAGAGTAATCCCCCCTATTAAATATGCGGCATGGCTGACAAAAGGTAATAAGGGTAAATAGGAATCCACAAAACTTTAATTTTGACTTTATTTCCGGTTTTTGTTAACCTTGCCTGAAGGTCAGTGAAATGTTTCAAAGAAGTAACTCAAACCGCTACCGCACCCTTCGAAAGCCTCCCCGGCCCGGGACAGGCAGGGTGATCGGTAAAGAATCGTTTACGTAAAAGCCGGAAGGACCATCCTTCGTACAAGGAGGGGTTTTTATGAGAAAGAGGATCGTGTATCTTTCGCCGCTTCTTTTCATCATTCTGTTAGGGTTGATTTTGAGTCCCCTCCATATCTCAGACCAGATAAAGCTGAAAAACACGCAAGGGATCCACATCAGGACCGCATGGGCTCAGACTACTGAAGGGGAGACACAGGAATCCCATTATGTCCAGTTGATGAAACAGTTAAGAGTGAAAGTGGATGGCTGGCTGAAGGACCTCAATAAAAGGATTGAAAGTGAGGATGTCACACGCTTTGAAGTCCGGTTTTTAGAGATTTTAAGAAGTTTTTTGGAATGGGTGGGGGAGAAGATTGATAATCAGATTGAATCTGGAGAGAAAAAACCGAAAAAGAAAACGAGAGGAGAAGAGGTGTAAATTGCTAAGCCAGGCACGGCAACGACACCTCAAAAGCCTTGTAATGCGGGTTTATTGGAATTGAATGGGTTATGGCGTAATTCACTGAGAGTGGTCTTCGACAGGGTTAATGGATGAAGGTAGTTTGCATTGAAAAGGTTACCGCTACAAGGCTTATTCAGTGTCCCCGCCGTGCCTGGCTTAGCAATTTATTGTGATGTTGAGTGGTAATACTTTGAAAAGATGAAAGAAGAAAGAGTTTTTTTTCCATCCGGAGGGATTCGATTGGAGGGCCTCCTGAATATGCATGAAGCCCTTTCTGTTAGGGGGGGCATGATCCTCTGTCATCCCCACCCGCAATTCGGCGGAGATATGCATAATACGGTGATCTCGACAACTGCAGAGACCGCCTGGCAGGAGGGATTTTCAACCCTCCGTTTCAATTTCAGGGGAGTTGGAGAAAGCGAAGGAACTTATGGAGAGGGAATAGGGGAGCAAGAGGATGTAAAGGCTGCCATTGATTTCTTCTCGGCCAGGCAGAATGAACCTCCCCGTCTCCTGATCGTCCTTGGATATTCTTTCGGCGCCTGGGCAGGATTGCCCGTTGCTATGAAAGATGAGAGAGTCAACGGGTTGATTGCTATTGCCCCGCCCCTCCAGATGATGGATTTTGACCCTTCGACTGCGTCAAGCTCTGCTCTTAAGAGCAGGGTCAGCGGCACGCTCAGGATAAACTTTTTAATGGGAAGTGAAAAACAGAAGCTTGTGATTGCAGGGACCAGGGATCTTTTCTGCCCGGCGCTCGATCTTGAGAAATGGTTTCATGCCCTGTCCGAACCGAAATCCCTCTCCATCATTCAGGGAGCAGACCACTTCTTCTCCTTCCATGCCAACCTTCTTATTCAACCCCTGCAAGAATTCTTAAAGAAATTTTATTAAAGATCTCAAAATAGTCAATACATAACCCCACCTGACCTCCCCTTACCCTAAGGGGAGGGATATCTCCCCTCTTGGGTTAAGAGGGGGAAGGGGGAGTTACTCCTATAGATTGCAACCATAGATTCGTTAGTGGCGACCATTCAATTATGAGACTGTTAATAGGTTTGAGGTTTAGAGGTCTGATTCCAGAATTTGACTCCGAACTCCTAACTCCGAACTATATCCTCAATCGCCCAGCCAATTCGATGGAAAAAGAGACCCATGGAGTGGGTCCGAAGGGCTTTCCGTATCGCCTTCAAGATTTCCTGGTCTCCCCCTGCATAGGCCAGAAGAAAACGCCAGCGATCCGTTCTTGTAATCGACAGGCCGGAGGGTTTCCACTTTTCAACGGATCGATTGAGACGGAGAAGGTTTTTCGTCCTATCCCTGACGGAGAGAGCTTCTTTACGGAAGGACCGGTCAAAGTCGATGAGAAGAACCCGGTCTTCATCCGCAAGGATATTTTTAAGCTGGAGGTCGTTGTGGTAAAAACCTGCCTGATGAAATTGTCTAAGGAGAGCCCCCGAAGAGCGTATCGTTTTTCGCTTATGGAGGAGGTTTTCACGGGAAAGGTGAGGACCCTTTTCTTGAAAATACTGGATCAGGTTTTTAGCGTGAGGGATCTCTAATGAGAGGAAATAAGCCCGATAGATGAAATAATAAACAGTTTGATGGATCGCTCCAATGGGTTGGATCGTCGGAATTCCGCAGGACCGGATCTCCTCTGTTATGGTCAGCTCCCGGAAGGATCTTGACCCAATGAGGTAGAGGTTTCCTGTAAGAGCCCGTAAAAGTCCGCCATGTGAATATTGTCGAAGGACCATTCTTTTTCCATCTTCAAGTGGGATGGAAGGGTGGAGAGTTCTGCCTTCATGATAGTAAGTTTCATGAAGAGATCTCTTAAGAAATGTCTTTACTTCTTCGATTCCCTGCTGAAGAAGGCTCTCTTTATAATCGTTATGGAGAAGAAGATAGGTTTTTCCTCTTTGGATCAAAGAGTAAGAAACCGGGATGGGTATTTTCTTAAACATTAGGGTTTAACGTAAAGGAATCCCCTATTTTTGTCAATTCTGAAATTTGACAAGGAAGGACCTTTGTTATAATTTTAATCGAATACTTAAAGATAGGAGATGCCTGTGGATTATGAACCTGTTATCGGACTGGAAGTCCATGCCCAGCTTTTGACCCGATCAAAAATTTTCTGCGGATGTTCAACCGCTTTCGGCGAGGGGCCCAACACCCAGACCTGTCCTGTCTGCACAGGCCAGCCCGGCTCTCTTCCTGTCATCAACCGGAAGGCTGTCGAATTTGCCATCAGGTTAGGCTTGGCTACAAGCTGCCGAATTGCACCCTATAGCGTATTCGCCCGGAAGAACTATTTCTATCCCGATCTCCCAAAAGGTTATCAGATTTCAATGTATGAACATCCTCTGGCAGAACATGGTTTCATTGAAATCACCGTTCAGGGAGAAAAGAAACGGATAGGTCTCATCCGGATCCATATGGAAGAAGATGCCGGGAAGCTGAAACATGGCGAGACACCTGAAACAGCCCACTTCAGTTATGTCGATTTCAACCGGACCGGCGTCCCTCTCGTCGAGATTGTGAGCGGACCGGATATCCGCTCCCCTCTGGAGGCAGGGGAGTATTTGAGAAGGCTTCGCGCCATCCTTCAATATCTGGAGGTCTGCACGGGAGATATGGAGAAGGGGACTTTCCGGTGCGATGCCAATGTCTCGATCCGGCCCAAAGGAGAGACCAAACTTGGAACGAGGACCGAATTGAAAAATATGAACTCTTTTCGCTATGTGGAGAAGGCATTGGAATATGAGATCAAGCGTCAGATCGAAGTTTTAAAAGACGGAGAAGAGGTCGTTCAGGAGACGAGGCTCTGGGATACGAATCAGGGCGTCACCCTGTCGATGAGAGGAAAGGAGGAGGCTCACGACTACCGATATTTTCCCGATCCGGACCTTGTTCCCTTAAGGATTGATGGAAAATGGATCGAAGAGATACGTCAGAGCCTTCCCGAGTTACCCGACCAGAAGAAGGAGAGGTTTGTAAAGGATTATAAGATCCCCGAATATGATGCCGAGATTCTAACCTCCGCAAAGGCCATGGCCAACTATTTTGAGGATTGCGTCCATCTCTTTCCTGAACCCAAAGCAGTGAGCAACTGGATGATGGGAGACCTCCTCAGAGAGTTAAAACATGACGAAAGGGAGATAGAACAGTGTCCTGTCACTCCTAAACATCTCGCGGAAATGCTGACCATGGTGAAGGAGGGGACGATCAGCGGGAAGATTGCAAAGGATGTTTTTGAAGAGATGTATCGAACCGGCGCTCCGCCTGCCGGGATCGTTAAGGAGAAGGGGTGGATCCAGATCCTTGATACCGGTGAGATCGAAAGGGTGATCGAAAAAGTGCTTCAATCCAATCCAAAACTAGTGGAGGATTACCGGAATGGAAAGGAAAAGGTCTTTGGCTTCCTCGTGGGGGAAGCGATGAAGGGAACAAAAGGGAAAGCCAACCCGAAGATAGTGAACGAACTACTCCGCAAGAAACTCAAAGGCTGAGGTTAAGGTTTAGGTTGAGCCAAAATCTGTGTAATCGGCCTTTGGTAATCGGTGTAATCACATCATGAAATTCAAAACCATCGAGTGGAAAGGCGACGCTATCAGGATCCTTGACCAGAGGAGGCTCCCTGGCGTGATCCGCTATCTTGACTGCAAGGACGCTTCCTCAATGGCTAAGGCCATCCGGAACATGGCCATCCGTGGCGCCCCCGCAATCGGCGTGGCAGCAGCCATGGGGATTGCCCTTGCTGCGAAGAAAGCTCGTGACAGTAAGCCACAGGCGTTCCTCACGGCCATTGAGAAGGTCTGCCATGAGATGAGCCAGACAAGACCCACGGCCGTCAACCTCTTCTGGGCTGTCGATCGGATGAGAAGGATTTTAGCGCAAGTTGGCGCTTACGGGGTTGAACAAACCAGAGTGCGATTGGTGGAGGAAGCTTTACTCATTTACAAGGAGGATATGGAGGTCAATCGAAAAATAGGGAAACATGGAAAGAGGCTCATTAAGAATGGAGACGGAATACTCACTCATTGCAATGCAGGGGCATTGGCCACCGCCGGATATGGAACAGCGCTTGGCGTGATGTATGCGGCGCGTGACGGAGGGAAACGATTCCATGTCTTTGTAGATGAGACAAGGCCTATGCTCCAGGGCTGCAGATTGACGGCCTGGGAATTGGTTCAGGAGAAGATTCCGGCGACAGTGATTACCGATAATATGGCAGGAGTTTTGATGTCCCAGAAGAAGATCAATCTGGTTATTGTTGGAGCGGACCGGATTGCCCGCAATGGAGATACAGCCAATAAGATCGGAACCTATAGTCTCGCCGTACTCGCAAAATGGCACAACATACCGTTTTATGTGGCCGCACCCACCTCCACGCTTGATCTCTCCCTCGCCTCCGGGCAGGACATACCCATCGAGCAACGGGATGTCAGGGAAGTGACCCACTTCCGGGGATGCTCTATCGCTCCGGAGGGGGTTCAAGGGTTTAATCCCGCCTTTGATGTAACACTTCACTCCCTGATTGAGGGCATCATTACAGAGAAGGGAATTATTCGGGAGCCTTTTGAAAAGAATTTGAAAAAGATATTCAAAAAAGAAAAGAGGCTCATCGTGGGGGCGGGTGGGTAGAAATATCATGAAGATATGGCTGTAATCTTTATTATCCCCCTTTGGTCTCCGACCCAGAGCGGTTTCTGACCCGGAGGGCAAAGGGGGATGGAGGGGGATTTTAAGAACAAATGCTTCCTTTGAGAATATTGGCGGAGTGATGGAAGGTATATGGAGTTGTTTATGATTTATAAAATCTCCCCCCTGCCTTCGCCGAAGCGGCTTCGCGCAGGCAGGTCACCCCTCTTTGCCTGTCTAAGGACAGGAAAAGGATTACCAAAGAGGGGGAAAAGCACAGAGCTTTGCTAGGGGGGGGTAATTCGGTCGGGAACTAATGAAAACCCCCATTATTACTCTGCTTACCGATTTTGGAACAAAGGACCATTATGTTGCTTCCATGAAGGGAGTGATATTGAGGATCAACTCCCGATGTGCGCTGATTGATATCAGCCATGGAGTGAGTCCGCAGGATATCCGGGAAGGGGCGTTTCTTTTAACCGGCGCCTGTTCCTATTTTCCTAAAGGAACAATCCATATTGCGGTGGTCGATCCTGGAGTAGGGAGTCCAAGGAAGCCCATTCTTATTGAAACAAAAAACTATTTCTTCATCGGGCCTGATAACGGCCTCCTCACATTAGCGGCAAGAAAGGATGGAATCAGGCAGACCGTTGTTCTCACGAATAAGAAGTATTTTCTTTCTGAAGTGAGCGCCACTTTTCATGGCAGGGATATCTTTGCTCCTGTGGCAGGACATCTCTCCCTGGGTGTCACCCCCGCATCCTTTGGAAAAAGGACAGAACATTGGGTGGAACTCGACCGAGGCAAGCCCAAAATAAAAGGTGACACATTGATCGGGGAGGTCATTCATATTGACGGTTTCGGAAACCTTATCAGTAATATTGAAAAGGAAGGATTTTCCAAATTCATTAAAGACCGGCCATTTCTGATCAGGGCAGGGAAGAAGACGATACAGGATTTAAAAAGAGGGTATTACGAAGGTAAGAAGAACGACCCGATAGCTCTCTTCGGAAGCGGGGGATTTTTGGAAATTTCGGTGAGGGAAGGAAACGCCCAAAAAGTTTTGAAAGTGAAGAGGGGAGATCCAATTACAGCAATTATTTAGCTAATAGCCGATGGCCAATACCGAATAGCAAAACCATAGGCTATATGCCATAAGCCATTAGCCATCAAGGGGAGTAAATGATGATTTCTAAAAAAGCTCAAGAGATTCCGCCGTTCATCGTGATGGATGTGTTAGAGAAAGCGCAGGAACTGGAGAGAAGGGGAGAGCATGTCATTCATCTGGAGGTGGGAGAGCCGGATTTCGATACTCCGGAATGTATCAATGAGGCGGGCTATCGGGCGATCTGCGATGGAAAGACTCATTACACCCACAGCATGGGCCT
Organism: Deltaproteobacteria bacterium RBG_16_49_23; assembly: GCA_001798855.1. Classification (GTDB taxonomy): domain Bacteria; phylum Desulfobacterota; class BSN033; order BSN033; family UBA1163; genus RBG-16-49-23. The sequence continues at coordinate 29,036 of MGQQ01000170.1, forward strand.
TATCGAGCTAAGAGAGGCCATCGCTGAAGATTACTGGAATAAGTATCGGGTCAAGATATCACCCGATCAGGTCCTGGTGGCTTCAGGGACTTCTCCAGCCATGGTCCTCCTCTTTTCAGCTTTATTGGATGGAGGGGATGAGGTCATTCTCTCCAATCCATATTACCCGTGTTATCCCAACATCATCCGGTTTGTGGACGGAGTGCCCATCTTTATTGAGGTGAGGGAAGAGGAGGGATTCCAGTACCTTCCTGAGATGATTGGGGAGAAACTGAGCCCAAAGGTCAAAGGGATCATGATCAATTCCCCGTCCAATCCGACCGGAAATATCATGTCCAGAGAGAGAATGGAGAGGATTGCCCAATTTTCTCCTTACATCATTTCAGACGAAATTTACCATGGCCTGGTCTATAAAGGAGAGGCTCATTCGATTCTTGAGTTTACAGAGAGGGCCTTTGTCATCAATGGGTTTTCAAAACTCTACGCAATGACCGGATGGAGGCTGGGATATCTGGTTGCGCCGAAAGAGTTTATCCGACCCATGCAAAAAATTCAGCAGAACCTCTTCATCTCCGCCAGCTCCTTTTCACAATGGGCGGCCCTTGCGGCTCTTCAGAGCGCAGACGAAGATGTTCAAAAGATGATTGAGACTTATGACCAACGGCGACGATATCTGATCCCCAGGCTTAAAGAGTTGGGGTTTGGAATCACGGTTGAACCCACAGGAGCATTCTACATTCTCGCCAATGCCAAACGGTTTTCTAAGGATTCCTACCGTCTGGCTTTTGACATCCTTCAGGAAGCAAAGGTGGGAGTGGCGCCAGGAATCGATTTCGGTTCAAATGCAGAAGGATACCTCCGGTTCTGTTATGCCAATTCCATGGAAAATATCGAGGAAGGAATGAACCGACTGGAAAGGTATCTGGAGCGTTATAAATAATTCAGAGGATAAATGGGTGACCCCACTCAATTACTCAATTAGTTGAGGGGGACGAGGGGGATTAAGGTGAGAAATGTTCGATCTGGCCGTTTTTCACTCTTAGAATGGAGAGGGTTCGAATGGCTCTGCCATCCTCTCCAAACCCCTTTAAGCCTGAAACCCCCTGAAAGGGGTAGATCTTTCGAAGCTCTTCCTTCAATTCAGAAGGCGAGGAGGGCGATTTCGATTGGAGGATCTCCCTCAAAAACCTCGCCCCGTCGTAACAGATGGCCTCAAGAGTCTCCGGCTGACGCAGATATTCTTTCTGAAATTCATCGACGAAGCTCTTAACAGAGTGGATTTTTGAAAAAGCATCAACAAATATTGCGCCCTCCGCTCCCTTCCCGGCAATGGAGATGAGTCCCGGGCCATTCCACGCATTTGTCCCCAGAAAGGTCGTTCCTTTGATATCGAAATAAGCCATCTGTGAAAGGATTGTCCCCACACGATCATGGGTGTCCGGGATAAAGAGCCCATTCACGGAGAGACCCTGTTTAAATTCGTCTTCCTTTTTCTTTGTTCCCTCCTGCTGCTGAAGGGGCTCTACTTTAAAAAACCCTTTGATCTCCTGCCGGAAATCGGTCTGTTCCTCCTGATAAACGACGGCGCCCAGTGTTTTAGCGCCCATCCGGGCAACCTCCTGATGGAAGAGGGTCTTGAAATGAGATCCATAGGGCGAGTTTGGATAAAAAACAGCAAAGGTGCGAAGCTCCATCTCCTTGATGGCAAAAGTCACGAGCCTCTGGACCTGTTCGATCGGGGTTAGTGAATTCTGAAAGACGAATTCTCCTTTTCCGGAAGGGGGTTCTTTCTGAGAGAGGCTGAGGAGGGGAACTTTGAGCTGTTGGGCTTTTCTTGAGACCCTGTCTACGTTCATACTAAGAAGCGGGCCGATGATGGCGATCACCTTTTCTCCTTTTGCCAGTTCCTCGACAGCTTTTTCAGCTTCTGATGCGATTCCTTGCGAATCACGGATCACCAGAGAGATGAGAGGGTTCTTCTCATGCGATTTTAAACCCAGACGAATTCCCTGAAGCGCCTTTTCTCCGAAAGGCTTATGAATTCCGCTCAGAGGGAGCACTACGCCGACTGAATATTTTGACTTGGGGATGGAGACCAAGACCGATTCGGAGACCTCTTTTGCCAGAACCCCATAGTCCATGCCGCGGTACTCTTTTTCAATCTCATTTAACATTTTCCTGGCAATATGATCATATCCCAGGGTTTTTGCCATCTGGGCCAATTTCAATTTTGCATAGCCCCCGGCATAAGCGCCCCGATGAGCCGATTCAATTTGATTTAACTCTTCTTCGGTATCAAACGTATCGATGATCGCCCGGACCTTCTTCTTCAGTTCCTCCTGGGGTTGTCCTGCAATGAGAAGGCATTTCCCATACCATAATAAGGCGCTGGTTCGGTCTTTCAATTCGAGGTAATTATCCCCGAGAAGGGTGAGGAGTTGAACCATTCGAGGGGGAGCAAGAAACGTGGAAAGCAGATCATTGAGAGTCCGAATGGCATCCTTGTGCCTCTTGAGCTGGGTATAACAGATGGCCATCCTGAATCTGGCTTCGTTGAGGAGTGGGCTCCGGGGATGTTCGGTGGTCAACCTTTTGAATCGCCATAGAGCTTTTTCGATCTCGCCTCTTGAGAAGAGGATTTCACCTTCTCTGAAGAGAGCCGAATCATCCGGAGCGGATGACCGGGGTTGGGATAGAGCGGGACCCTGAATGGTCATCAAGAGGAAAAAGAGAAAGAGGAAGAGGCCCCATGCAATTGCGGATTGCGTATTGCGAATTGCGAATTTTAAAATATAAAAAATAGAAAACAATTCAACCTTTTTCCTTTTCCTGTCCGGAAGGTGTGACATAGTAGATTTCGGGGAGGTTACGGTAGCCTTCGTTGAAGTCGATCCCGTAACCCACGATAAAAACATCTTCGATCACTTTCCCGAGGTAGTCGGCTTCAACCCTCACTTCCCTGCGGGCTTTCTTTTCCAGAAGGGCGCAGATCTTTATGGAACGGGGATTCGAAAGGGCCAGTCGTTCCTTCAGGAACTGGAGCGTATAGCCGCTGTCAACGATATCTTCAATGATAAGCACATCCCTTCCCTCAATAGGGGTTTCGATATCTTTGGTGATCTCAACCTGACCGGAGCTCTTCGTGCCGGAACCATAACTGGCCAACCTGACGAAATCGATCTTCACCGGGATCCGGAGATGACGAATCAGATCGGCGAGAAACATGAAACCGCCCTTCAGAATGCAGACCAGGATTAATTCCTTTCCGTCATAATCCCGGGATATCCTGTCCGCCAGGTTCTTGACAATCGAGGCGATTTCCCCTGCGGTTATCAATCGATTAAGACGGGGTTTTCCCATTGTCATTACAGGGCATGCTCCAGGACGATGATCTCCATCTTCTTTGGAAGGGACGCTTTGTCGAAGGTCGCTTCACTGGTTCCGGGCCGTTTTGGAACGGGCTTTTCTTTGAGAAAGTCCTCTACCGGCGCAATGGGAAACCCGCACTTCTCGGTTTTAAAGTGCATGGGGATGAGGACTTTGGGTTTGATTTGTTCAGAAACACGGGTTGCCTCTTTCGCATCAATCGTAAAAAATCCACCCACCGGGATGAGGAGAATATCTACGGGGCCGATCTCTGACAGCTCCTTTTCGCTCAAGATATGGCCCAGGTCTCCCAGGTGGCAGACCTGAATCCCGTCGACCTGAAGGTTAAAGATAGTATTCGCTCCCCGCTCGCTCCCCCTGGAAGGATCGTGATAGGTGGAAATGCCTTTGATGGAGATCCCTTTGACCGTCTTTGGGCCGCTCCCCTTGACCACCTGCGGCGTTCCTGGAAGGCTTTTCGTATCGTTGTGGTCGGCGTGATCGTGACTGGTAAGGGCAACATCCGCCTGGTCTTTAATCTTACCGTAAGAGAGCTGGCCTCCGAAGGCCCCTGGTTCGTAAGGATCGAGAATGATTTTTAACCCCTGGTCAGAGGTGATCAAAAAGGCCGCATGACCATACCATTTGATCTTCATAATAACCTCCTTTTTGCTCAAAGCCCTGGACGATGAACGATAAACCCTATTTTTTGTAACACTTTAGCTCTTTGAAAAACGTTATCTAATCCCCCTTCATCCCCCTTTGGTCTCCGACCCAGAGCGGTCTCTGACCCGGAGGGCAAAAGGGGGAAATGTTTCTCCTCCCTTTGGCAAAGGGAGGTGGGGAGGGATTTTTAAAAGTTTATTTCAAACATCTAAATTATTACTATCTTTTCTTTAATTTGACCTCAACCGCTCTTTTCTTCCCCTCCATGGTCCCTTTCTTATCCCGGCGGTCGTCAAGCCTGATAGTGGTCAGAACTCGCTTGGCCCCTTTTTTGAAAGGAGCCTCATGCATCTTCATGACGACCCGCATCAGGTTCCTCAAGTCGCCTTCAAGATTCGATCCCATGGAGGTGAGCTCGTATTTGATCTTCTTCTCATTCTGTAAAATCCTCACACATTCCGCCACATAAAGGCTGAGGCTTGTTCCTGTTGTTCCAATAGGAACGACACTGATGTCAAGAATGGCCATAACCTTTACCTCCACTCATGAAATTTAACTACCTACAATGAACGATGGACAACGAACAATGAACAAAAACGGAATAAACTGTACCATGTTCATCGTTTAACGTTCATTGTTTCTATAATTACCATCGAGTTTCCCCATTGTCAACGGATTTAAAGGAAAAGTCTTCCCTTTTTCTCCGGATTGTTGTATATATTTATTTATTAACCCATGAAGCAGCCTCAAGAAATTTCAACGTTGATTGCCTTTGCAGCGGGACTTCTCTCCTTTATCTCGCCCTGTGTCCTCCCGCTTGTGCCTTCCTATATCACCTATATTACCGGAGCCTCTTTCAAAGAGCTGACCGATGTTAAAGGAAAGGCGAAACTGCGGTGGGCCACGATGTTGCATTCCCTCTTCTTCATCATGGGATTTTCAACGGTTTTCATCCTGATGGGCGCTTCTGCCACTTATCTGGGGCAGCTTCTGATCGAATATCAAACCTGGATCATGCGAGCAGGAGGGGTGCTCATCATCATTCTGGGAATTCAGTTTACCGGGATCGTCAATATTCCATTCTTACAGATGGAGAAGCGATTTGAATTGAGAAAGAAGCCTCTGGGCCATCTGGGTTCTTTCCTCGTGGGAGTTATCTTTGTGGCAGGATGGACTCCCTGTATCGGTCCTATCCTCTCTACCATCCTGATCTATGCAAGCACTTCAAAGAACTATACGACAGGCGTATATCTTTTGACGGTTTATTCCTTGGGGCTCGGTATTCCTTTCTTTCTCTCCTCTCTCGCCTTCAACACCTTTCTCTCAGCCTTCGATAAAATCAAACATTATATGAGATGGGTCACCATCACCAGCGGAGTTTTTTTGATTATTATCGGAATCCTTTTTCTTACCGATACCTTCCGGGAGATCAGCGCCTACTTTAACAGCATCGCCAACCCCTGACCTGTAATCAAAAATCCAAAATCCGAATATCGAAATCTTCATCCGTAAGGAGTAAGGCGTTAGGGGTAAGGGGAAAAACTCCTTACGACTTGCGTCTCACGCTTTCACAGTGCTTCGGATTTAAATTTATTGCCGGATGCTCATCAGAGTGAAGATCCCTGTCAGACCAAAGATGACGGTAGGCGTCCAGGCAGCAAGAAAAGGCGGAAGAACTCCTGATTTTCCGAAGGAGAGAAAGACATAGAAGGTCACCCCGTAGGCAAATCCGATCATGACACTGATTCCGACACTCAAGGCCACTCCTCCCGACCGGCCGGTCTTTAAGGCAAAAGGAATTCCGATCAGGACCATGATCAAATTTAAAAAAGGATAGGAAAGTTTCGAATAGAGCTCCGCCAGATAGCGGGTGGAATCGTAACCCGAGACCTGTATTCTCTGGATATAGTTCCGGAGTTCGGTGTAGCTCATCTCTCTTCCCTGGCGTTCGATCCTCTGAAAAGATTCCCAATCCTCCTGAAGGGCGATCTCCAGCGTTGAAAAAGGCACGGTCCGAATGGACCCTCCCTCTCCGAATTCCCGAATCGCCCCTTGAGAGAACCTCCATTTCCCATCGTCCCATTTTGCTTCCCTGGCATCGATGCGTTGTGTGCAACGGAACTGGTCATCGAATTGATAGAGGGTGATCCCCTTCAATATTTTCTCCTTCGCATCCAACAGTTGAATATTAAAGATGCCGCGATCGCTGTGGTACCAGAGCTTGTAATTTTTAAAGAAACTGGTTTGCTGTTCCTTCCGGACTTTAACAGCGAGAAGATACCGGGTCTTCTGGTTGGTCAGGGGGACAAGATATTCGTTTCCCAGAAAGGAAAAGAGGCTGATGAAGAGCGCGATCATAAATAAAGGAATGGTGATCCGATAGAGGCTGACGCCTCCTGCTTTCATGGCGGTAATTTCGCTGTGGCGGGAAAGCGTCCCAAGCGTGAGAAGGGGAGAGAGCAAAACTGCATAGGGAAGAGTCCACTGGAAGACGACCTCAGGAATCTTATAGAGGAGGTATTCAAAGATAAGAAGGAAAGGGGCTTGATGTTTGATAAAGAGATCCACCTTCTGAAAGAAGAGGACGACGATATAGATAAGAATTAAACCGCTCAGGCTGAGAAAGAACACCTTCAGATATTCGCGGATGACATAACGGTTCAGAACCCAATAGCTTTCAAACATCTTCGAAGAGTCCTTTCCACTTCCTCTGGATGAAATCGAGCAGCTCGGTCAGCCAGGCGAGGGGTTTGAAGGGAGATTCTGTAGATGCTTTGATGAGGAGGTAAATCCCCAAGCTCCCAAAGAGGATGTTGGGAGCCCACCCTGCCAGAAAGGGGGGAAACGTTTTTCTGATGGCGAGGATTTCCGATGCGGTCAGGGAAATGTAATAAGTCAGCAGGATGAGCAGGCTGAGAACGAACCCGTAAGATCTCCCTGAGCGGCGGGGCTGAATTCCCAGGGAGACCCCGATCAAACCGAAGACCAGACAGGAAAAAGGGATGGCGTATCGCTTGTGGAGCTCGACCTCCTGTGGGGTAATATCCTGCCCGGACAATCTTTTTTTCTCCATCTTCTCCTTGATATCCTCAATCGACATCTCGTGATCCCTCAGCTTCTTTCCCACCGCAGCGAAGGTCTTGGCCAATTCGAGTCTGAGATCATAGGTGTCGAATCGCATCTTTTGATAGATATTCGCTCGGGGCTCAAAGCGGTGGATGTCTCCGTTGAGGAGTCGCAGGACAACCTCCTGGGACTTCGAATCGCTGACGAGAAAGCCCTCCCTGGCGAAGATGGTATTGATTCTCTCTTTATCCCTCTCATCATTGATGAGGATGCCTTCCATTTTCTTGCCCCGGACCGGGACCTTCTCGACATAGATGACAAATCCATCGAAGTCATCGTTGAAAACCCTCTCTTTAATTTCGATATCCGCCTTGGATTGAGCCATCAGATAGAGCGTTGCCTTAAATCCACGGTTTCCCCAGGGGAGGCCATAGATCACCAGGGAAGTCGTGAGGAGATAGGTTCCGATGGAGAAAAGGAGAACGGGAAGATAGAGCTGATAGAGGCTCATTCCGGAGGCTTTAAAAGCGGTAATTTCGCTGTCCCCGGATAATCTTCCGAAAGAGAGAAGGGTGGCCAGAAGAAAGGCCATCGGAATGGTGAAGATGAGAAAGGAAGGGGAGATGAAAAGAAGAAGCATGAGAATCTGGGAAGGGTTGACCCCTCTCGTCACAATCAGCTCGATCAGTTTAAGTATCTTATCCATCAGGAGGATCACGGTGAAGGTCATCAGGCCGATGAGAAAGATCGGGAAGATCTCCCTCAGGATATAGAGATGAGTGGTCTTTTTCATTTTCAGTGTATTCTAAGAAAGAGGGGAGGGGATGTCAAGAAACGGCTCGAATAACTTGACAAATTTTAATGGATGGATTAGTCTTAACCCAGATCGCGGGGTGGAGCAGTCCGGTAGCTCGTCGGGCTCATAACCCGAAGGTCGCTAGTTCAAATCTAGCCCCCGCTACCAAATACATCAAGGGGTTGCAAAGGTTGCAACCCCTTTTTTTTCAGTGGAAAGGGAGGTTTTTCGTTTTTTCCTCCCGTGGATATCCAATACGTGCGTCATTCCCATCGGTCAAGATCCCTCTCGACTGTTTTTCTTAATCGTTTCTTACCGGAAAGAAATTTCTTCTTTTCTTTTTTCCTTTCGATGGCTTTCTTAGGGACAGAGGTGGGGATCCGGCGCCTTTTGGGCCGGTTTAACTCGATCAGCCTTTTCTGAAGTCTTTCAAGGGCCAGCCTAAGATTTTGCGATTGATACCGATGTTCCGTTGCGGTTATCGTGATACCGGAGCGGAGATGTTTGAGACGGACTGCGGTCTCGGTTTTGTTCTTCCTCTGGCCGCCCGGTCCACTCGAACGGAAGGTCTCAACGATCACCTGCTTCTTGAGGATTTCAGGATCGGTATCGAATTTCACAGTCTCCAACACCTCGTGGCATGGAGCAAAGGGCATAGAGCAGAGAGTCGAATTCTTTTACCCTTTGCGCTACGCCCTATGCGTCTTTTTCTTTGGCATCGGCATGATGTTTGATCACCAGAGCGCTCACCATGAAGATCACATCCTCGGCGATATTGGTGGCGTGATCGGCAATGCGTTCGAGACATCGACCGACAATGATCAAATGAACTGCTCGCGTGATGGTCTTCTGATCTGAAATCATATAGGTGAGGAGCTCTCTGAAAACCTGGTCATTTAACCCATCGACGAGGTCGTCTCTCTCG
>MGQQ01000171.1:0-295 GCA_001798855.1 Deltaproteobacteria bacterium RBG_16_49_23
GAAACTTGGTTCCGAATTTATGCCGCCTCTCTTTGAAGGAAATCTCCTTTACATGCCGACGACATTACCCGGCATTTCGGTAACAGAAGCGCAGAAATTACTTCAGGTTCAGGACAAGGTATTAAAAAGCTTTCCTGAAGTCCATCATGTCTTCGGCAAGGCTGGCCGCGCAGAAACGGCAACCGATCCAGCGCCTTTCTCCATGATGGAGACGGTTGTCCTACTCAAACCCCAATCGGAGTGGCCTAAAGTTTCGAGATGGTACTCTTCGTGGGCGCCCGACTGGCTGCAGAAA
>MGQQ01000171.1:375-621 GCA_001798855.1 Deltaproteobacteria bacterium RBG_16_49_23
GGTGTCTCCAACGCCTGGACCATGCCCATCAAGGCCAGGGTTGACATGCTTTCGACAGGCGTAAGAACACCCATCGGGATCAAGATCATGGGCGCGGATTTGGAAGTCGTTCAACAGCTTGGCGAGCATATCGAAATGGTTCTGAAAGGGGTGCCAGGCACAAAAAGCGTCTTCGCTGAGCGCACAGCAGGCGGTTATTTCCTTGACTTCACCCTCAAGCGCGAGGAGCTGGCCCGCTATGGATTA
>MGQQ01000171.1:718-10855 GCA_001798855.1 Deltaproteobacteria bacterium RBG_16_49_23
TAGAGAGCTCCGGGATGATGTGGAGAAGCTTAGAAGGGTTCTCGTGCCGATCCAGGCAGGTGGCGCAGGTCCGGCCACTGGAATGGGTGGAATGGGCGGAACGAGTGGATCAACAAGTGGAGGCTCAGGGGTCGGACGCATTCCTCTGGGACAGCTGGCAGAAATATCTCTGAAGACAGGCCCTGCCATGATCCGTGATGAAAATGGAAGGCTCTCCGGCTATGTTTATGTGGATTTTGATACATCAAAGCGCGACATTGGCGGCTATGTCGCCGATGCGAAGAAGGCCATCCGGGAAAATCTGAAACTCCCGGTGGGCTATCAGTTGATCTGGAGCGGTCAGTTTGAATACATGGAGCGGGTGAAAGAACGCCTATTTATCGTTGTGCCCATCACCATCTTCCTTGTCTTCCTGCTCCTCTACTTCAATACCCTGTCAATTACCAAGACGATGATCATTTTCCTGGCAGTTCCCTTTTCAGCGGTGGGCGCCATATGGTTCCTTTACCTTCTGGGATATAACACAAGCATTGCTGTCTGGGTGGGTTTGATTGCTTTAATGGGAGTGGATGCAGAGACGGGAATGTTCATGCTCCTCTACCTGGATCTGGCCTATAAGGACGCCCAGCAGAAAGGCAAGATGAGGAACTGGGATGACCTGCGGGAGGCCATCGTCGAAGGGGCGGTGAAACGGCTTCGGCCCAAAGTGATGACCGTGGGCGTGATGTTCATGGCTTTGATACCGATTATGTGGTCAACAGGCGCTGGGGCTGATGTGATGAAGCGTATTGCCGCGCCAATGATCGGAGGGATCTTTACCTCCTTCATCATGGAGTTGGGCGTCTATCCTGCGATCTACGCTATTTGGAAATGGAACTTTGGATTGAAGAAGCAGTTACGCGTCAGTGGTGAAGCGCTGAAATAGCCGTAACTCAGGGCTTCAGCCCTGATGTCTCAGCCCTAAAGGGCTGAGTTACGTTTCCACAGGCGGGACATTCCTGTCCCGCCGTGAGGCTGAGAGATTTAGAACCTGTCGTCAATAATTAGATTTGGTAAAGTCCCCCTTTGTAAAGGGGGACTTAGGGGGTTTTCCCCGAGGCTGGCGTATCAAATCCCCCCTTCCCCCCCTTTACGAAAGGGAGGGAAAGTTATTTTTGGATGTTTAAGGAACTTATGGAAGCATTTCCCCATTGGATCATAATTTTAATTGTCGTCATTGTCCTAACAAGGGTAGCGGCCCTCTTGGCAAGGCGATTTGACATACCCACGGTGACGGTTCAACTCCTGGTTGGAATTCTTCTCGGCCCATCCCTGCTCAATCTTTTAGGGGGCTCCATGGTTCTGGGGACCTGGGGGAGTCCTTCCCCCGGTCCACTCCATGGTGTTTTGAAAATTCTTGCCGAGATTGGGTTGATTCAACTGATGTTTCTCGCTGGTCTGGAAGTGGATTGGAGTGAACTGAAGAAATTATCCAAATCGTCTTTTTCCGCGGGTGCCTGGGGATTTGTTTTGACTGCCGTGAGTGTCGCGATCATCACGCGATTGTTTGTGAATCGCTTGGCAGAAGCCCTTGCAATGAGCGCCATCCTGTCAGCTTCAAGTTTTGGAATTTCAGTTTATTACTTGAGCGAAATGAAAATCCAGGGTTTTCGGGTTGCAGTCATGGTTTCGGGAGCCGCTATCATAAGTGGCTTGTTGGCAATTTTGTTGATGATTGCCAGCCAGGCCACGAATTATGCGGTGATCTATGGGGCATCGAAGATGGCTATCGCTGTTTCGTGGTTCCTGGGGAAGCTCATTATGTTTTTTGCTGTCGCATACTTTTTGACTTCCCGATTTCTGAAACTCGGTGCAAAAACAGGTTTTGAAAAAAGGCCACGTCAAATGCTTATCGGCTATCTTCTTTTGGTTGCTTCGTTGTATGCATGGGCAGCGATGCATTTTGGAAGTTTTGCTGCCATCTGCGTCGCTTCGCTGGGAGGCGCATTGCTTGGGATATCAAACCCGGAGGTTAAAGAAAAGATTGCGAAGGGATTTGGATCCATCCTGGCTTCAATACCTGTAGGAGTCCTGTTTGTGGTCATGGGGATGGAGGTAAATCTTAAGGAGGCTGAGGGTCCCCTCATTTTTCCGGCAATTCTGTTGGTAGGTGTCGTGGGCGCAAAACTGATTGGATCCTGGATCGCGACAAAAAAAGGTTATCAGTTATCGCATGAACGAACCTTGATCATGTTTGGAGGTATGGCACAAGGCGAAATGGGAATTCTGATTGCCGCCTACCTATTTTCACGCGGGTTGTTAACTCCTTCATCCTTTAATGTCTCCATCGTTGCGGTGATTATGTTGACGATGCTTACACCCATTGCGATGAGGGTTGCTCAAACTAAATTCAATATTCAACTGAGTGTCTCGCCCTCATTTACTGGAGGTGAAAAAAGAGATCGTTTGGTGACGAAAAATTGATAATCCCCCTTTAGCAAAGGGGGATTGAGGGGGATTTATTAATTTATGTTTTAACAATAATATAGCGCAAGGCTTTAGCCTTGGCTCAAAAAGGAGACAGGGATGAAAATTCATCATTGGTTACTAATGTTATTTTTGGCAATCGGAGCCGTGGTGGTCTTTGCTCATGAGAAGACAGGATGGATCGCGCCGGCAGAGGCAAAAAAGATGAAAAATCCCATCAAGGCGACGAAGGTCTCCATCCAGAAAGGAAAAGAGATCTATGAAATGAAATGCGCCCTCTGCCATGGTAACACAGGAGATGGGAAAGGACCTGCTTCTGCGGGATTAGATCCCAAACCTACAAATTTTAAAGAGTCTCATGGAGAGAAGATGACCGATGGAGAGCACTTCTGGAAGATCACCCAGGGGAGAGGAGCGATGCCTTCTTACGAAAAGAATTTAACCGCGGAGGAGAGATGGCATGTGATTAACTATATTAATAGGTTCAGCAAACATGAATAAATATTCTCTACTCTCCCCTATCCCCTCCCTTCAAGGGAGGGATTACCCCCTCTTTGGCAAAGAGGGGTAAGGGGAGATTTTCCAATGCTTATGTCAATTCAATTATGAGACTATTAATATTTCAAAACACAGGAGGAATTGATGTGAGGCGATTTGTAGTGATGATACTTTTAATAGTTATTTCCTTACCGTGGAATATCCCAAGAGCATCCGCTCAATTTTCGGAAGCAGGAGTAGACAAATTCAGAGTGGCAGTGGAAGCCCCTGATTTCACCCTAAAGGATTTGGGCGGAGGAAAAATCTCTCTTAAGGAATTGAGAGGAAAGATCATACTCTTAAATTTTTTTGCTACGTGGTGACCCAGTTGCCGGAAGGAGTCTCCTTCTTTGGCAAAACTCGACGAACAGTTCAGAAGAACGGATCTGATTATTCTTAAAGTGGCGATCAAAGATAAAGGAGAGGACGTGAAAAAATACAGGAGTGATTTTAACATTTCGTTTCCCATCATGATTGATGAAGGAGCACAGGTAGCAAATGCCTATGGAGTCCAGAGTCATCCTGAGACATTCTTTATTAACCGGGATGGGAAGATCGTTGGCAGGGTCTTCGAAGACAAAGACTGGACATCAAAAAGCATGAAGAATCTCCTCCAGCATCTTTTAAAGGAAAAAAGATGAATCGAATCTCGTTCGGACATCCCTCTCCCCGCTGGGGAGAGGGGAAGGGTGAGGGGGTGTTTAAGAAAATCTCATATCTATTCCTGATCCTCCTCTTAGCCCTTTCAGGCACTCAATGTGCGGCCCCGAAAGAGGAACTGCATTCCCATGGAGACCTGGCCCCTGTCAAAACCTATCCGAAGGATTATGTTCATCCCCTCATAGAAATCAATCTTGAGAAGGTGATCGACGAGAATCGAGGGCTGCGGGTCTTAGAAGAGAATGCGAAAACCGTTAATGACTACTACCGGGCAGGAGTGCAAGAGAAAGAAGAAGGGGAAAGATTACTGAAGGAGGAAAGGTGGGAAGAAGCCCGGAAGCATTTTGGAAAATCAAATTGGTTCTTGCAGGTGGTCTTAGACTATTTCTCAAAAGACGAGGCATACCGGAATATCTATGGCGACCATGTGGTGATCTTCTTGCCCAACCTGTTGGTGTCCGATAATTATTTGAAGTTGATCGAGATTTTTAAAAAGTTAAAAATGGATGAAGAGATCTATTGGACAAGCCGGGAAGGGAAAAAATACCTTTCTTTTTCTTTAAGAAATGTCAAGACCGAGTGGGCATTTCAGATCAAAAAGGGATTTGAAGAATCGGATAAAAAGTAGGAAGAGCCTATGACCATCACGATATGGAAGACGGCATTATGAAAAAAATTCAGATTTTCGGCTTAGCAATCATTCTTACGCTTCTTTTCGCTCCTGTTGTCTTCTCAAAAGATACAGTGAAGCTCTACCTTTTCTACTCAAAGGAGACAGGAGGGTTGAAGATTGATGAAGAGGCGCTCCGGCCTCTTGCAAAAAAGTATCCGATTGAGGTGAGGTCTTTTTCCTTGAACCAATTGGAAAATTATAATCTTCTGGTCGCATTTGAAAAGCAATTGTACGATACGGATAATGCAATTCCTGCGGTCATTGTCGGAGATAAGATTTTGGGAGGGAACGATGAGATCCGGGATGAGCTGGAGGGATTGGTCAGATCTCTTGCTGAGAAAGGAGGAACCTCCTGGCCTTCCTTAAAACCTATGAGAGATGAGGAAGAGGGCTGGATTCCTGCAGCCCCTACGGAAGAGGAAAAAATATCCGGGAAGATCATTTATGCCGCCTTCCTCTATATGCCGGGGTGCCTCCACTGTGAAGCGATGAAGAGCGATTTAAGGAAATGGACCGCCAGAGTCCCAACCTTGAAGATTCGAATGTTCAGTCTAACCCGGGAAGAAAATAAGAAACTGGACGAGGCCCTCTCTCAAATTTACCAGGTGCCGGAATCAAAAAGGCTGGTCGATCACAAGCTCTATATGGGCAAGGATTATCTGTGGTCAGACGATCTGCATTTGGAGAGTTTTGATAAACTGATCTTAAAGTATCGAGACAAAGGAGCGCCACCTCCCTGGGAAAAGGTCACGAAGGAGGCCCTGGAGAAGGGGGAGAAGAACATCATCGAGCGATTCAGGAGGTGGAGTCTCTCCGCCGTGCTGGTCGCAGGCTTCATCGATGGCATCAATCCCTGCGCCTTTGCTACCATCATCTTTCTGGTCTCCTATCTCACATTCGTTGGAAAGAAGGGGAGAGAGATCCTCCTCTACGGAATCGTTTTTACCTCGGGTGTTTTTATCGCCTACCTTCTCGTCGGAATGGGCCTCATGACTTTCCTTCATCAGTTGAGCAGTTTCCCCCTGATCAGTAAAGGGGTCTACCTCTTTATCGCTCTTTTCGCCCTAACACTCGGAGTGATCAGTCTATACGATTATGTTCTCTTTCGGCGAGGGCAGGTTGCGAAATGGAAGCTCCAGCTCCCGATGGGTTTGAAAAAGAAGATTCATGAGATCATCCGGGAGCAGGCCCGGTTCAAGGGAGGCTTACTGGCCACATTCGGCGCCGGGTTCGTCATTGCTGTGTGCACCGTCATTTGCACCGGCCAGGTTTACCTTCCCACCATCGGCTTTGTGATGGCCATTCCGGAATTGAGGAAAAATGCCATTTTCAATCTCGTCCTTTATAACATCATGTATATCATTCCATTGGTTGGTGTTTTTGTAATGACCTTTTTCGGGGTGACCTCTGAGAAGATGGCCTCGGTTACAAAAAAACATACGGGAACAGTCAAACTTTTAACGGCCATATTATTTCTTGCATTGGCCGGAATGTTATTTCTTCTTCATTAACCCCCCCCACCCATCCCTCCCCCTCAAGGGGGGAGGGTGAGGGAGGGGGAGGAAAATGTGCGAAAGGAGATGATCGAATGGTACGATATTTGAGATATTCATTGATAGTCTTCCTGTTCATCACGGGATGCGCAGGCATCCCCGTGAGGAAGGAAGTGAAGGAAGACCGGTCTCTTCCGGTGGGTAAGATCGAAGGAAGCGCCTTCGAAGGAATTCGTTTTCCATTCAAGGTTTCCCTGCCGTCACCTCAATGGAAGTTCTCCGTTGAGATTCCTGATTTCATGGAAGGGTTTGGATTTAAGAAACCCGGATTGGAAGAGTCGGAATTATTTCTTATCAATCCTACTACCCGATCGAATATTCAGATTGATTTGACTCCGGCCGGCAGGAGGGCGAGATTCAATCAGAGGATGATTGAGGGGATAACAGCGACCGCCTATAATGGATTGGTGGAAGAGCTAAAGATGGACCATGGCCGCAATTTTCAAATAGAGGGAAGCCGTCCCGCCCCTTTTCCCTTAAAAGGGATTCAGTATACCGCTCATCAATTTGTAAAATATAAAGTTGGGGAGACCAGGACCATTCACGGTTGGGTTTATGGATTTACGGAGCCCTATCAGATCTTCATCATCTACATAGTTCTCGAAAAAGAGGGGTTTGATGACCTCAAGGACATTATGAAGATATTGGATTCCTTTGAAATGGCATCAAAGAAATAATTTTCGTATCAACCTTTAAAGTTTTATAATTGGATTGAGGGAGGTGAGGAAGATGAAAACAGTTTTTCTAATCATTTTAACGCTCTTTCTTGCTTCGTCTCTTCAAGCTGCCACAATCTATAAATGGGTGGATCAAAATGGAGTGGTGAACTTTACTGATGACTATAATATGGTGCCTCCTTCTTATCGTGATAAAGTGGAGGTCGAAACAAGAAAGGATATTCCAGAAGAAAGAGTTCCTTTGCCCGCTCAGGCAGTAACTCCTCGTGGCAAGGAGGAAGAGATTCGAACCGATATTTATGGTCGGGATGAGATGTGGTGGCGGGATAAGGTGCGTCCTTGGAAGGAACAATTAAAAGAAGCCACAGAAAACTATGAAAAAGCCCAAAAGAATTTTACAAAAAAATCAGAAGAGATGAGCCAGACAAACTTCTATGGCAGAAGCAGATCTCAAACCAAATGGGATGTCATGGAATTGAATCGATTAAATGCAGAGAAGAAAAAGCATGAGGTTCAAATGAATGAGGCCAGAGAAGCCATGGAGAAGATTTCAAAAGAGGCAAAAGAAGCAAAGGCTAATCCTGACTGGCTCAAGTAAATCAATTACCCCCCACCCCCGCCTGCCAAAGAACTTGTTCGGCGGGCAGGCTTCCCCTCTCCCCAGCGGGGAGAGGGAAGGAGTGGGGGCAACAATTATTTTTAAAAGGAGGTCAATGTTATGAAAAAGTTGTTATCAGTTTTAGGGATCCTGGTTGTGGGTTTGTTTGTTCTATCATCGGTTTCACTGGCTCAGCATGGTGGAATGAAGATGGATAGCGGAGGAATGAAGATGGAGACGAAGGACGTTCTCGTTGAGGGGGTAAAAGTCTCCTTCATGGTGATGGCCAATGAGTCGCATAAGAAGATGCTCAAAGATATGAAGATGAAAGAGGATATCGAGCCGGGAACGACTCATAATATTACTGTAATTTTAAAGGATGAGAAGACACAGAAAGAGATCACCGATGCCGAGATCCAGATGAAGGTGGTTGATCCAAAAGGGAAAGACCAGATCAAGGCCCTTAAATATGAAGGGGAGATGAAGAGCTATGACGCTTACTTTAATCTTCCGGAAAAGGGAAAATATCAGGTGATGATCCTTTTTAAGGTAGGAGATAAGAAAAGCACAGCAGGGATGCATCATGAAGTAAAGTAACATTGCAAATGGCAGATCGCAGATTGCAGATTGAAAAAATTTAAAACCTAAACAAAGATATTTGAAATTTCCCCATCTATTCCCCTCCCCCTTCGACGGGGGAGGGTGAGGGTGGGGGTGGACAAAACAGAGACCGATTGGCCCCCCTCCCCTTTATCCCCTCCCGCCGAGGGGAGGGGAGATTTATTGGAGACATCTCAGAGAAAGTTAGAGATAAATTCTCAGACTTTCTGGTGTAAGTATCTAAAATTTAAATGAGTAGATATGGAATCCAAAAACCAAGAAGAGAAACTGGAGCGCATTGATCTTCCCCTTACAGGGATGTCTTGCGCCAGTTGTGCAGCGAAGATTGAGAAAGGGTTGGCCAGCGTGGAAGGGGTTTCAAAGGCTACGGTCAACTTTGCCGCCGAGAAAGCGACTGTCGTCTTCCATTCTGACCAAACCAACCTCTCCCTTTTAATTGACAAGGTGAAAGACCTGGGCTACGGGGC
This sequence comes from Deltaproteobacteria bacterium RBG_16_49_23, assembly GCA_001798855.1. Classification (GTDB taxonomy): domain Bacteria; phylum Desulfobacterota; class BSN033; order BSN033; family UBA1163; genus RBG-16-49-23. The sequence continues at coordinate 8,971 of MGQQ01000171.1, forward strand.
AAAGTCGGAGAAAGTGGTTCTCCCTATCCAAGGAATGACCTGTGCCTCCTGCGTGAACAAGGTGGAAAGGGCGCTCCGGTCTCAAAAAGGCGTTATCCAGGCAAGTGTCAATTTTGCCACGGAGAGAGCATCGGTCGAATATGTCCCCGGCTGGGTGACGGTCCGCGATCTTAAGAAAGCAGTTGAAGAGGCGGGCTATGAAGTTCTTGAAGTAAAGGAAGAGGATATTGTTGAAAAGGAAAAGCTTGCCAGGGAGGCGGAACTCCTTAAGCTAAAGCAAAAGTTCATCATTGGCGCTGTTCTCCTCGTCCCCATCCTTATTCTCATGTATGGTGGCTCACTTCTTGAAAAGTGGGTAGGCCTTTCCATGGAAACAAATTTCTTTATTCAATTTCTATTGGCCACCCCTGTCCAATTCTGGGCGGGCCGGCAGTTTTATGTTGGGTTCTGGAAGGCGACCAAGCATAAGACCAGCGATATGAACACATTGATCGCTGTAGGGACCTCAGCGGCTTATCTCTACAGTCTGATCGTGACCTTTGTCCCCCACCGGATCATGGTCAAAGGCCTGATGATGGATGTCTACTACGACACCTCCGCAGCCATCATCGTCCTCATCCTTCTCGGAAGATTTTTGGAAGCGAGGGCAAAAGGGAAGACTTCAGAGGCGATTAAAAAGTTGATTGGCCTTCAGCCCAAGACAGCCAGGGTCATTCGAAATGGGAACGAATTGGATATTCCGGTTGAAGAAGTTACCATAGGGGATATCGTCGTGGTTCGCCCCGGTGAAAAAATTCCAGTGGATGGAATCGTCAAAGAGGGTTACTCCTCTGTGGATGAATCCATGGTGACAGGGGAATCCTTACCCATTGAAAAGAAGAGCGGTGATACCGTCATCGGCGCAACCATGAATAAGACCGGAACATTTAAGTTTGAAGCGACCAAGGTTGGGAAGGATACGGTTCTTTCCCAGATTGTCCGGCTGGTTCAAGAGGCCCAGGGATCGAAACCTCCGATTGCCCGGATGGTTGATGTGATTGCCAGCTACTTTGTCCCGGTTGTCATCTCCATAGCAATCATCACTTTCATCGTCTGGTATTTCTTCGGACCTCATCCGGCGCTCACCTATGCCTTTCTCAATTTCGTTGCAGTCCTCATCATCGCATGCCCTTGTGCTTTGGGATTGGCAACTCCCACCTCGATCATGGTTGGGACGGGGAAGGGCGCAGAGAACGGGATTTTGATTCGGGGAGCAGAGGCTCTGGAGACAGCCTATCGACTGGACACGATCGTTTTAGATAAGACCGGAACTCTGACGAAAGGAGAACCCTCGGTCACGGATATCATTGAATCGAAATCATTTGCCAAGAAAGAAATCTTAACCCTGGCCGCCTCTGCCGAGAAAGGATCCGAACATCCCCTGGGCGAGGCGATTGTCAGAAAAGCGAATGAAGAGGGGTTAAAGTTATCTGAAACGAGAGATTTTCAAGCCATTGCAGGTCAGGGGATTGAAGCCACGATCGATTCAAGAAAGATTCTCCTGGGAAATTTAAGGCTGATGGAAGAAAAAAAGGTTCGTCTTGATGGATTACCCGAAAGGGCTGAATCGCTTTCGGGTGAAGGAAAGACCCCGATGTTCCTGGCTGTGGATGGACAAGGGGCCGGCATTATTGCCGTCGCAGATACGCTCAAGGAGAATTCAAGAGCCGCTGTGGGAACCCTTCATCGAATGGGACTGGAAGTGGTTATGCTCACCGGGGATAATCAACGGACCGCAAAAGCCGTTGCGAGTCAGATTGGAATTGACCGTGTTATTGCAGAGGTCGTTCCGGAGATGAAAGCTGAGGAGGTCAGGAGACTTCAATCAGAGGGAAAGAAAGTTGGG